>JAEUSG010000469.1 GCA_016788315.1 Fibrobacterota bacterium
CAATACAGCGCACATTAAGTTTTATCGGCTGCGTTCCGCCTATCCTTATAATTGTAAAGTCGTTAAAGAACTGCAAAAGCTTCGCCTGCGTATCAAGAGGAAGATTGGATATCTCATCAAGAAAGAGAGTGCCTTTATCCGCTTTTTCAAACATACCGACTGTTCTATGAGTTGCTCCTGTAAAGGCACCTTTCTCATGGCCGAAGAGATGGTTCTCAATAAGCGTTGCCGGAATTGTTGTGCAATCGACCTTAACAAAGGGGTGTTCAACTCTTTTGCTGCTTTTATGAATATAATTAGCAAGAACCTCTTTTCCAGTTCCAGTCTCGCCCTCTATAAGAATAGTAGCTTCAGACTCTGCGGCAATTCTTGCACTCTCTTTGAATTTTACCATTTTCTCATCGAATACAGTAAACATCTCCTCCTGAGTCTGATACTGTTCGAGAAGTTTTGAAAGTTCCTTCCCCTTCTTAACCTGCGCCTGATACTCTTTGTCGAGAGTAACAGTTTTCATTTGAAGTTCTGTAATATCACTCAAATAATATCCGGCAACATGACTTAGTTCAGGATTACTGAGCCAGGCTGTGTAAAATCGTTCAAGGTTATAATATCTTGTCGAATCACTGTTCATCATGACAATATGCTTCAGTGAAATTAAATTCTGAAACGGCAAAACGCTCTTTCTTGTAAGGAGTTCCACGCTTTTTATGAGAGACTTCCTCCCTTTCCTTAAGCCTATCGATACAAATCCTTTAAGATCAAAGGTGAAGTCATTATCAAAGAATGTCAACAACTCCTCTTTATCGAGGAAAAGACGGAGGGTTCTTCCGGTTTTTGCAAGAGCAAGTGTATAGTCTCCATTCTTAATTCCTGAAAAGTCTGCACCAGCAGTAATAAACCCATGTTTTTTGAATATTACTTTGCTGCCTGAAAGTGCAAATCCACCCAGATAACCAATATCATCCGGAAGATGGAGATCATTTTGATATTTTTCGCCAAAAGTAAGATATGGGCCCTCTCCGGAAAGATCCTTGCATCTTATGCTGAAAATAAAATCATCGCGCCGCGTATCCAGCTGAATATCCGGTGATAAATAAACTCCTTGCTTGCCATTATTTTCCATAAGCAAACCATCAGCTACTCTGCGGAATGAAGCAGTATCAGTGACCTCTTCGCAATCATCAAGGGGCATATCAATAAAGTTTTTATGATAAACTGTTTTGTAATGTGATTTTTCTTCCCATGAAAATGAACTCCTGTTTTTGGCTGCAAACTCATTTGGTGTCGGATAGAAGAACTTCGAAACAGGAATGCCGATTAATTTTTCACTGAACTCCTTTTTCTTCAGTTCGCTTTCACGGGAATTTACTCTTATGCCGAAAATTGTACTCGTATTGTTGTCAACAAGAACTGTTGCTGCATAACCCGGCACAGTGACATTAGGAGCCATGTCAAGAAAGGCAATCCGGCCAAAAAACTCTGTATCACTTATTTTAACTGTTTTCCACGCAGAAAAGGGAATTTTTGAATGAATTACAAATTGCTGATTCGTAAACTGTCTTATCTGTTTCAGGTTTTGTGTATGAGCCAAAGGATCGAACTCTGAAAAATCATAGAAGTGGGCAACCGAACCTTCATTCTTTAACTCCTTCGCTACAAACTCCTCATTTGCATTACCAAACATCTCAATTATATCTCCTGAGCTGTTATGTAGTGCCCAAATGTTCTTTGTATCAATCTCCAATATTTCGGAGATCCTTTTTCTGATAGCGATATCCATAACCAATAAACTAACTATATTTAACGTAAAGTAGCGTTAATTTTATATTTCAAACATCATAATTTCTTTAAATTTACTCATTTCCTACTAGCTTGTACTGGCATGTATCTTGCATAAGTATTCACATCAACTAAACCTGAAAACAATTCAAAAATAAGGCTAATTATGAAAAAACAGTGCGCTTTTTTACTTCTCCTTGCAATAACAGCCGTTTCTTTTTCGGCTCCCTCATTTATAAGCAAACCTGCCTTCGTACAAAACGGGGGCAGTTCTGCATGGACAATTACATTTCAGCTTAACGAAAATTGTGACGTTGAAGTTGCAATCATCGACACAATCAACACAAAAATTGTCCGCCACCTGGCTGCAGGAGTGCTTGGCACAAATCCGCCACCACCATTAGCAGCAAACTCTCTCTCTCAGACACTGGTTTGGGATGGGAAGGATGATTTCGGAAAGAGCGTTGCCAATACAAACGGACTTACTGTACGAGTAAGAGCAGGAATTTCAACAAGCTTGACAAATATCGCACTTGAAGATCTTTACTCATTTCAGGGATCAGGCCGAAGCACTCCAAGTTTACTATTTGACAAAACTGACGGAACCATACTTATGCTCGGTCAGAACAATGGTAAACCCTACCTTCGTAAATATGACGCCGCTGGAAATTATAGTCAGACCATCTATCCTCTATCCGGGAAATTATCTGCCGATTCAGTCACCTCCTACGGTATCAATTTACTTGCCGGCGCTCCATGGATTCCTAAAACAACTGCCGTTAACGGCCCTGACGGCGGTCTTGCCGGCCCCATTATGACAAGCTCCATGCTTAACAGCGGCGACACCCGAATGATCAGCCTTTCTGCAAATGGAGAAATCGTTCTGATTAATGGAATGAATATGTCTGTTATCAAAAAGAACGGCGCCTTTACAGGATCAACCACGCAGAAAATCATCACCTCCCCTGCCGGTCCTGCCGGATATACTGACGGATACCATGGCCCTTTCGGACCTCAATATTTTACATCATCCGCAAATCCGGAATTTCTATATGTCTCCGGCTGGTTCTATGCCAATACCAACGGCGGAGGCTGGCTCACAAGTTCTGTTGACACAGGTTTCTGGGCTGATGGTCAGGTTTTACGCGTTAACCGAACAACAGGTGTTGTTACCAAATGGCTGAAACTTGACTCCGTTCCAACAACTGCTGCAGATCGTACAACTCTTTTAGGTTGGGGCACAAATGCCATTTCAGCAGTTCACGGAGTTGCCATTGATGATTCCGGCCATGTGTTTGTCTGCGACAGGCTGCATAAACGGATAGGTGTTTATGATACAAATGCAGTGCTTCTTGGTTCAATTCCATGTGTATACGCGGACTACGTATCGGTAAGTAAACGAACAGGTGCAGTTTATGTGCTTAAAAGAAACAGCGGTCTGTTTACTTTGGTAAAATATGACGGATGGCGTGGTGTAACAGCCGCTTCCGCCTCTATTTCTCTTACAACTTCCGTTGATGGATATAAAGGCGCTCCTGTAATGGAACTCACTGAAAACGGGAATTCAACAAACATCTGGGTTGGATACGGCAGCATCGGTTTCAGACTTTATGCAGATGCAGGCTCCAGTTTCAATCTTATTAAGGATTTTTCCGTAAATGCTGCAAATGCCATGATGTTTGAACGCATTGCTGTTGACAAAAGTAAGGAGAAAGTATATATCCATTCCTGGAATAGAAAGCTCTATTCAATTTCAGACTGGTCAACTTACCAGGTTAAACAGGCCTATAACGGAACTGTTGACAATATCACAGTAGCTCCAAACGGGTATGTTTATGGTTTTGCCAGCAAAGATTTCGCAGCAGGAAGCTGGTCGTGGCCGGTTCTCCGTTTCAAGGATAACGATACACTAGCAGCGGAAAATTATCCCAACACCGGTCGCAATGTTGCAACCAACAATATCGGCTTCGAAGGTGGCTGGCCAGGAAATCACAGAGGAATTGCTGTGGGCTGGCAGGATAACCTGGCCGCTTATGAAGAGGCCTATTATCTGTGGGGATACAAAGATACCGGAACAACTACAACAACAACAGACAAAACTCCGCTACTCACATTTAACCCTGCACTAGGACTTGGAATTCGCTGGTTTGCAATGGGTGTGAAATTTGACCCTGCCGGAAACCTCTATGCAGGTATCGCCACACGTGGGACAGATGCCATCACTCCCACAGGTTTGAGCGCAGATAGCAAATTCGGACGCAGCGGTTCAGTTGTGAAATATGCTCCAAATACTACGGGCACGGTTACTCCGCTCTCCATGTATTCTGCCAATGCCACAGTTGCAGGACACGTTAAAATATATCCTCAGCCTTTTGGCCCTTTTGCAGGAGACAACTCTTCCGCCTGTAACTGCCGCAATTCATACTTTGATGTTGACCCATATGGCCGTCTGTTTATACCAAACGGCACAGCCGCAAAAATCTATATAGCCGATAATGCCGGCAATACAATTTTGGAATTTGGTCAATATGGCAATACAGATGCCCGCGGTACTCTCACTGGTGCCGGACAATATCATGCAACTGCTGACATCCCTATGGCATGGCCCACAAGCGTAGCCACATCAGAGGATTACCTTTACATTGCGGATGCCATCAACTGCAGACTTTTACGCGTGAAAATGAATTATGCCTTAAACAGCACTCCAGCCTTTTCCACTCAGTCTGAAAAAAATGCAGATTGGAAAGAATTTAAGGTTTCATCTAAACCAAACCCTTTCAATCCAACCAGCAGACTTAACATTACCTTACCTGCAGCTTCAGAGGTTCGTGCATCTATTTATACTGCGGACGGTAAACTGGTATATAAAGTTGTAAGTGGCAGATTTAATGCAGGAAACCATTCATTTATATGGAACGGTGTAAATTCAGAAGGTAAGAAGGTCACATCAGGTTTATATGTCTACCGGATCACTGCAGGAAATCGCACATATACCCTGAAGACTATAATGTCGAAATAAAGAAAATTTTCGGTAGGTTTTTTGTGGAAAATTAGATCTTAAAGACTGTCAAGTGGACTTTTAAGTGGTTTAGGATCTAGCTTCATTGTATGGGTATACAACATAGTTGTACGCACATCCGAATGGCCTAGTAACACCTGAACCTGTGTTATATCATAATTATCTTTAATCATTTGCGTTGCAAAACTATGTCTGAACGTATGAGTAGTAACTCTTTGTATAAGTCCTATTTTCTCCGAAGTTAGTTTAACCTCTCTACTCATTGCGCTCTGATGAATGTGATATCTACGCTTTTCATTTTTATCTTTAACAATAGTAATATCTTTAGCAGGAAAAAGCCAATACCATGGCAGATCCCGTGCCATTCTCCCTGAATTTTTTTCCATCCCTTCCGGCATAAAGACACCATCAAATCCTTTTACCACATCATTCCTGTGCATTTCACGCACTTTCAGGATATGTTCTTCGAGGCTTTTATTTAACACCTTTGGCATTGGTAATATTCTATCCTTACCCCCTTTACCACGCCTTATTGTCAACAATTCTTCCTGTAAATTTAAATCTTTTAGTCTGATCTTAAGCACTTCTGACAACCTTAATCCACATCCATACATTAATTGACCAATCAATTTGTAGGGAGTCTTTAAATTATCAATTAACTGTTTTACACTATCTTTACTTAATGCAGAGGGAAGAGTAATACTTCTTTTTGCCATCCTTATACCACTCATACCTGCATAAGGCTTCTTTAAGCCAGTTCTGAAAACAAACAATAATGCATTAAAAGCCTGATTTTGCGTAGAAGCCGAAACACCCCCTTCACCAGCAATCATTTCAATATATTTCCGTGCATCTGTTGATTCTGTCTCCAATGGTAATTTTGGTTTTACAAATTCGATAAATTTTTTCAACCAATAGAGATAATTTCGTTTGGTTCGCTCTGAATATCTTCGTACATCCAATGATGATCCGACAATTTTCTCAACATCATACCAGCCAAGCGGACAACTTGACGATTGTGGTTTATCTACCACATTCTCTGGTTTCTTTTCAATTTCTAAATTGCCACAGCCTTTAAATTGATAGTAATACTTTAAAGCCTCTTCCGCCTTTTTAATGCAATATGAATTCTTTCCTTTAAGCCTAAGATCTTCCAAAAACAAACTAGTTACTTCTTGCGGGTTAGAATTTCCTTCTCGCCTAACAAATGCCAGATACTCTTCGACCCACTTTTCAGCCCAATATGCTTCTTTACTGAAAATAGAATTTTGTGCTAAATAGTCTTTTAACCCTTGTATTCCCATATCACGATTAGACCACCGCACTGTTCTATTTTATCCAAATTTTTCATTTTATATAACTTTGTTTCTAGGTTAAGTCGTTTTTCGGCTTAACCTATATCAAACAAAGAATATTGTTGGCAAAAAGGCAAGATTTAATATGTCAATCTAATATACCTTAACTTGTCTGGATTAGGGTGTCCATATTTGACCCCAACTTCTACGTTTTTATTCAAATCCCAACCAATGGAATTAACACCTTCTTTTATTAGTTCGTCTAATGTTCTTTCTGATTCGTCAATCGTCTCATGATAGTGTGCGTTTATAAAACCATAACTCAACCAGTAATTCATTCTTCGTATTAGTATTTTGTTGAAATGCATATTCTAATATTTTGTTTCTTAATTTTTAGCGTAATGTTTATGTATTACATCGTGCATTCATGGCGTATGTTGCGTATGATGGCCTGGCTATTTACTATGTCAAGGTTTGGTATTCCATTTTGCATAGTCTATGTGTGATATTAGCTCTTACTCATAGGAATTTTCTTTATTCCACACATGTAAACCACCAAATTCTCCAAAGCTCACGAAATTTCCCCATCTTTGCTCAGTTTCAGTATTTTCCGATCTCTGTATCGGTGACTAACATCAATATATCATGTCAATTCTCT
>JAEUSG010000472.1 GCA_016788315.1 Fibrobacterota bacterium
CAGGATATAGACTCTATCGCGAGATAACAATGACATATTTACATCACAAAGCTTAAGAGTAAACGCAGGTGATGTGTCTGTTCTCCAGTTATTGAATTTCATTAACTTTACAGTTCCAGGAACACCTTGATACCCGTTTCGGCTGGCGACATATAGAGCACCTGTTGATTTATCAAATGTGACAGCATCAGGATACAAAACAGATATTGTTTTAAGAATGTTTGCGTTGCTGTCAAGAACCAGTATTTGATTGGCTATCCGATTGCAGACAAAAACATGGTGACTATCGTCAACTGCTGTTCCATGTAGGGCAGTATATCCATAATTGCCACCGGCACCAATATTTGTGGTATAGTTTGAGGTAAGCGAAAACCATACTTGCGGAACCCTGGTTGTTGCGTTAACCTTCCAAATCTGCCCTTCTCGCCAGAATGCAGATCCGGTGCTGCAAACTCCACTCATGTAAAACGATTGGCTGTCAGGAGTGTAAGAGATGAAAAGCGGTCCGGCGATGTTTTTATTGTATGTGTTGTTTGACGCAATAAGTCTAGGACTTACAGTAATGCCGCCTGAAAACTGATTTGAACTATTGGGATCAATAGAACCATCTGTATTAAAAGAAAAGAGATCAAAGTTTGTCACAGCAGAAATGGTAAGTTTAGAAGTATCACGGTTGTGAAGGAGAAGCGGTTGAGGTCCAAATCCCCCCATTAAATTGATAGGCGTTGAAGTGTATATTGGCCAACCCCACCCTCTAGCCACTTTGGGAGCGTATGTACCGTCAGCTTTTGTATTAACACCCCATCCGCTTACTTTTGATGCAGCCATTCCTGAAGGAAATGGAAATACTGTCTTGATGTAGTTACCTTCGAAATCATACTTTCTTACTGTGTAAACACCCATCTGATTACTGGAACCATAAAGATAAACAGAACCATCCGGTTTTCCTTCTATGCCTGCAATAGTCCAGATATTATGATTTCCACCGCGCATATCTCTTGAGAAGAAGGCATATGGATCTCCGCCAGCTATTTTGTCAATCTTAGCTGACATTCCAGCTCTGACTCTGACATCCAGATTTGAAGTATTCTGAACCGCGGTTCGGTAGTCGTCCCGCCCATCCCATTTAAGAACCTGATGCAGTGAACCTACCGTTAAAGGAGGGGGCGCTTTGGCTCCCAGCTTTCCGGCAGCCAAATGACATATGATAGCGTCTGTTGCTGTATCAACAATTGCCACCTCAACATCTGTTTCTGCACTCATTTCAAAGGAGACGTTCCAACCGCTGTCAGATTTACTGAGAATAGGCTTTTGGATGAAAGTTAGTTCGGCTGATGCCGACGGAAGTGTAAATGAAAGGATTAAAGCTGCTACTGTAAGTTTATACATGAATCCTCCTGTTATTATTATATATACAATACAACAGCTATGCCAATTCGTATTTGGCGCAAAACAATGAATAATCAAGCATCAACAATAAAACAGTAAATCTATACATGAATACTTTATCAAAAACCACCATGCGTTTACTGTTTTTGACAATCATAATATATTTTGTCTAATAAATGTCTAAATTATGCTTATTTTTCTCATCTGACAATGCAACGGCTAAATTTTCCAATTAAACTGAGATCCATCCTGGCACAATGTTTGCGATTATTTCTTTAGGAGGAAATAAAAATGAAGATTCTTTTATTACTAATTGTCGTAAATCTACTTGCAACCCCGCTCTTTGTATCGCAACCCCAAATGGCTAAAAATGGTGAATCTTCATATACTATAACGTTCACCTTAAACGAATATACAGATGTCGCTGTAGCAATCATCAACACTAAAGATTCAACAATTGTCCGCAGCCTTGCCGCAGGTGTCCTGGGTACGAACCCTCCATTGCCATTACAGCCAAACAGCCTTTCCCAGACACTTACATGGGATGGGCTCGATAATTTCGGCCGTTCACCATCAGTACCTGATTCACTCCTAAAGGTAAGAGTAAGGGCTGGTATGAAACCGCGCATTGTCTCATTTCACGGCGATGATGCCTATGCAATGTACAGCAGTTTTAACGGTTTGTGCCTTAACAAGAACGGAAAAATAATAATAGCATCAGGCATGGTACCTGGTATTACTGCCGGCAGTTACGATGATACGCAGACACAATTAAGGGAATTTGACCTCAATGGCATTTATGTCAAAACGCTCTTCCCTCCACCGGCCAATCTTCCAAAAAGCGCTGTCGAACCGCTCGGTATAAATGCACTCGACAATAATGAGTGGTCTCCTTGCACCTGGGGGCTAAATTTCGCAACTCTTTCAAAAACACTTTTGACCTCTCAGCTTGTAGAAATTATTCCGACATCAGACACTTCAGAAATACTCTTAGGAAGCCCAAACGGCTTTCAGACACTGCGAATTGACGGCACAGCTCTTCCGGGCGACACAATACGGAAATTTATACCTGCAGTAAGCCAGTACCAGAACAAAGGAACTACATTTCTCTCACCTTCTGCCAACCCTAAATACCTTTACTTAAGCGGACGATATACAGGACCAACAGATAATTATTCAGGTACGGCAAACGACACAGGCTTCTGGCGTGATGGACAAATATGGAAAGTTGAAAAAGCAACAGGTAAACTGACTCCCTGGATAGCCCTAGACTCCGTACCCACCAAAGACAGTTTACGTAAAGTCCTTCTTGGCGGAAGCGGCTGGTCCGGCTTCAGCGCCATTCATGGAATTACGATTGACGACAGCGGACACGTCTTTGTCTGCGACCGCCTTCACAAAAGAATAAGCGTATATGACACCAACGCCGTTCTGCAGCACACCATTCCAGCAAACAATCCTGACGAAGTAATTCTTAACAAAAAAAGCCAGGAACTATATGTAGTTACAAGAACTATCAGCACAGTAACACTTAACAAATATGCCAATTGGAAAACAGCAACAACTGCAAGCTACTCTGTATCAATTGGAACCAGCAGCTATCCGGTAGCTAATAATCCCTCTGTAGTTGTTACCGAGTCAGATGGTAAACCAATTATAGTTGTGGGACAGAAGAAGGGCAACTACGGCAGTGCAGCCATTGTTTCCACTTTTTCAGACGATGGAACAAAATTCACCAAACTAAAAACTATTGTCCAGGAAAATCCAAACCCTCCGCTTGTAGATTTTAATCGCATTGCTGTCGATAGACGTAACGAGAACGTTTACATACAGAACGGCGTGAATGGATTATACAAAATTGAAAACTGGTCCAACCCCGTTGTCCGTGTCTGTTCAACCTCGGCAAACAAGGTACTACCTGCAGACGATATGGTTATTGACGAAAAACGCAATCTGCTCTATTTGCACGAGTCAGTCCCTTATCCAGGCTCGCACAACGGCCCCATAACCCGTTATACTCTTGACCACAAACATGTTCCCGTTCCTTTTGAAAACACAGGTAAAAACGTCGTCACTCCATGGTACGGCAACGGCGGTGATGTTCAGGGAAAACCGGCACGAGGATTTGACATCTCACCAAAGACAGGAAAAATTATCGGCATCAACGCTTTTATGTATCCACCTTCACCGGGAATTCGTCACATGGAACTTGACATGCTGCCCGACACCGGATCAGCTGATACAATCAAGGGGATCAACGATACTACAGGGGGAAAATATTCTATACTGATAAATCCACTTCACTGCCAGAGTGGTGGTGTTAAATTTGATCAGGATGGTAATTTCTATGTCGGTATCAAGGCAACTTCTTCTACCAATACAATACCTACGGGATACCTGAACGACAACGGATATAAATGGGGTGTAGGTTCTGTTGTAAAGTTCGCTCCCGACGCCAAAAACATAACCGCAAACGGGCAAAACTGGTACGCTCTATCCTCCACTTTTGCAAATGTTACAGGCCACAGCAAAATCTACTCACAGGGCTTTGCCCCTTTCGGAGGAAGTTCAACCATTTACAAAGGCTGCATGTGCCGTTCCCCTCGTTTTGATGTCGATTATTACGGACGCCTGTTCATACCTAACGGTGTGACCAAAAAAATCGCCGTAGTTGACAATAACGGTAATACTATTGTTGAATTCGGTAAATACGGCAACCGTGATTCACGCGGAGGTCTCCCAGGTCCCGGCGAAGCAATCTCATCCCCTGAATTTCCTTTAGCATATCCTGTCTCTGCTGCGGCATCTGATGAATACATATACATCGGTGACATGATCAATTGGCGGATGATGCGCGTTAAAATGGAATACTATCTTGACAATCTGCCCGGCTATTCACCAACAACTGCTGCAATGCAGAACGATAAAGGACTGAGCCCGGTTGCTGAACTTTCAGCTTCTCCAAACCCGTTCAATCCTAACAGTACAATAAAATTCTATACTCCGGCAGTAACGGAGATAAAACTCGCAGTATATGACCTAAAAGGGGCACTGGTATGTGAGCTGTTTAACGGCAGAGCTGCCGCAGGAAACAACAGCTACTCATGGAATGGCCGTGATAGTCGCGGAGTAAAAATGGCATCAGGTCTTTATGTTTACAAAGTTGCCAGCCGTAACGCCAGAGTTTCAAAAACAGTTAAAACTATGTTGTCTAAATAGCAATCTAGGCAAGCTTGGATGAAACTCTATTTATTGCATGCTTTGTAAACTGAACCAACTGCTTCTCGCATCTGTGATCGCAAAGCGATGCGGCTGGGCCATAGCCGCCGAATTTAAACTCCTCTGCAGTCGGCAGATAACCGATATAGCCATTGCACTGCTCAGCAGTTAGCAATTGATCTCCGATTGTCTCTTTGCGCAATCTGACACTATATGCGCCAAAAGGTTCCCCCGGCAATCCTGCAATAACGGCTCTGCCTAGACGCAATGCAAATATCTGCCCCTCTATCTCTTTGCCTGAGAGTTTGAACAGATTGTGTCCAGTCCAGATTTGTAAAAGGCCGGTAACCATATAATTCACTATTTCATATCGTTCCGTCATCTTCTTTATTTCTGCAAGAGGCCTTTTATCGGCTGCAGCTTTTTCAATTCTTGACTTCAGCAGTGCCAGCTCTCTTTTTGCCTCTTTCATATTTTTAGGAATATCAGATCGAATGTTGAATTTTACCTGCTGCACAGCCACCGCTGCTACACCGCTACACTCCCATTTTCCCTTTTTTAAGGCATTCAAGGCAACCTTTGCAATATTGTCGCCCACTTTTTCCGCCAATGCCAATGATTTACTTTCTACCAATGGCAGAATATCACCGCATGGACCGGGCAGAAACAGTGCTCTGCCGCCAAAGCTCTTTTCCACTTTTCTGCATACATACAGAGGATAATCACCGGAGTTATAATCGCATCCCGATGGATTGGCTGTAACCGGATGTGCTGCAAAACGTATTATTGAACCGACAGGTTTACCTTCTGCATTCCTGAAGAAAAGGCCCTGAATAAGCTGATCGCTTGCTTTGTCCAGCAATAATGGCTGTGGCACATCAACCGGACAATCCTTTACAATAAAATCCTTTTTACTGGTTATTTTCATCCCGCGATATTGAAGGGGAACTCCATCTGCAAGATTTCTGATCGCCATTTTCATCAGATGAGCGGCATCAGCTTTCCCTTTGCCGAGATCCCTTACGCCATACCAAAATGTAAACGCACCCAGCTTCCCAAATCTTTTTCTTCTGCAGTAATTCAGAGGCACTTTTGACTTGGCACTCACAATAGCCATTTCTACGGGCTGAATGTTATTTATGGCCTCCCCAACTGCTTTTGTGAGAGGCTGCAATAATCCATTAATTTCCGAATAGGGGCCTGGTTTTGAATCTATTGAATGATTCTGAGTTGCAAAAACTGAAATATTTGAGACGGGTATTTTATAGATACTACTGATCTTTTGCCTTAATTTCGTGCAGACAGATGTCCAGAGAAGGCCCAGATCAAACACAGCTATAACAGCTAACTTTTCATCATTAGTGAATGTTGCAAAAACACGCACTGATAGTTCGTCGGCGGTTTTCCTGACAGTTTTCCAGGAATGGCTTATATCGGCCTTTCCAAATCCTGCCTGAATTACAAGAACTCTTTTTGACAAAATGGCTCCAGATATAAAATACTTTAGTTTTAATATAAATTCTTTGTTCTACCAGTCTCATATTTAAATTCACCTGACTAGCACAGCACTCTTCATAAACAATCTCTTACCTACTCTTGCTTTCACGTAATACATTCCACATGGCCAGGTAGATCCGCAATCAATACCTGATGCCAGTATTTTATTATTAACAACAATCCTCTGTAGGAGTTGTCCACGTATGCTATAAATTGCAATATCTGCATCATCTCTTTCTTTAGATCCATTGTTAAGAGACAAATGTAAAACATTCAGCTGCTGATGTACATTAAACTCTGGCTCAGCCAAAATTGATTTTTCGGAAAATGTACTACCCTGCGGTACTATCTCTATACAGTTAACTATAGCATACCCTGAAACCCCACTTGGACTGGATGCACTCGTTTTAATAAGTATATCAAGCATACCATCTTTCAATTCTATAGCTTTGCTGATAAAACCAGCTGTTTTAGCTCCGAAAGCTGCTACGATATCAAAACTATTTTCCAGAACATTCCCTTCAGCTGAAATATCCATAATCCTCTTACCTACCTCACTGTTGCTCATATCTGCAAAACCTAAGCGTAATGTGTATGCTCCATCTGGAAGAGGTATTTTATATTCAATTCCGGTTTTAGCACTTACATCTCTTGCATATGACAGAAAGAGTGAATCATCTTCTGTGTTTGCAACACTTCCACTCAACATCAGCTGATTATCCTTTGCAATCTTACCCCATGTTCCGTTTGTATAAGACTGATCATGAAGCCACGTATTACCGTCTTTGTCAACATAATCTCCGAACGGTACGTAGTATGAAGTTAATGTAGATGAACCAGTATATGGAAAGCCACAATTAATACGTAACGGTTTGCCAGGTTCTGGTGCAACCGCTATATCCTTTGTTAGCCAGCCGCATGCTCCGTATGAATCTTTAACCAGCACTTCAGCTTTGTAAAGATGTGGCACGCGGTATACATGGCTTAATGAAGTTGTAGTGCCAGATAACGCAGGCTCATTTACTCCACAATAATTTTCAGGCCACCATTCATAGACAGAAATTGGATCTCCATCCGGGTCAGTTGCAGAAGTAGAAAACTGCACAGTTAAAGGTGCCCTACCTGCAGTTACATTTGCTGTAATAGAAGATACACTCGGCACCCTATTAGCCGCTGCCATCTTCATTCGCAACGACAGATCACCATAAAACATTGCCCGATATCTGTCGTTGAATGCGTATTGCGTTACCAGAGCACTGCCAAAGCTTTCACCGTTTGCCAATTGAAAGCGGAATACAGAATCTGACCTATCATCGATAATTTGAAAGGCGCCAGTATATGTTGTCTGCGTTGCACCGACACTTAAAACACATCCGCCTCCTCTGCCAAATATCTGCTCCTGCGCATTTTGCGACTGCCCGCAACTTGTTAACAATGCAAAACGAATCTGAGTTGGATGATACCAAAGATTACCTATACCATGCGACGTTGTGTGTGATGTTTCATCAAGCAGCTCTCCTCCCTTTTGTATTGCGTCAATTGGCTTCAGAAATTGCGAATCAGGCAGCATCTCAAGAATAGTAGCTCCATTTTTCGGATAACAATCCATAAATTCGGGCAAAGCCCACCAGTAACCTGTATGCGGAAGTCGACTCAAACCTGTCCGATAACGATGGTTGGCATCCAATGCCTCTTTTAGCCTTGAAACCTCATCCATCCTACCACGTGGCAAAGAAAGCCCCTGTGTAGAAATACGACTCACCCATATATTCAATGTATTTGTGTTCTTATAAGGGCCCGCCATATTCCAATAAACACAGTCTGTTTTTTCTCCTGTTTCAGAATTACTTTCTGTCGGAAATTTACCAATCAGAA
The DNA here is from genome assembly GCA_016788315.1 of Fibrobacterota bacterium. Classification (GTDB taxonomy): domain Bacteria; phylum Fibrobacterota; class OXYB2-FULL-49-7; order OXYB2-FULL-49-7; family JAEUSG01; genus JAEUSG01. The sequence continues at coordinate 7,981 of JAEUSG010000472.1, forward strand.
CAGCACCAGCCATAAATCGCCCGGGAACAGAATATTCTCGCCTGAGCATATTCCATAACGTTTCTGCCTTTACTGATTTAGATACTTCTCTCAGTATAGTTGTGTATCCTTCATTTTCTAAATCAATTTTAAATCTATTCACTTCGTTTGATATCAACGACGATATAGAATCATTTACCATAATTGCAACAATAGAACCTGCCCGCTCATTAACAT
>JAEUSG010000680.1 GCA_016788315.1 Fibrobacterota bacterium
GGCCTGACTCTTGAATACATAAAAGAGGCTGCTGCAATTATACCGGTATATTATACCAAGATGGCCTCTCAGGCCCGCGATTCGGGAAACATTGCAAAAGCAAAAGAGTTGTTTGAAAAAGCTCTTGCAGGTTATTCAAACTATATCGAAAAATTTCCCGACAATAAATGGCTGGTGTTCTCTTTTCAGTACTTCCGTGCTGATATCCTAAGCGATACTCTTATCGCACGTTGGAAAGAGGCAGCTGAAGCTTTCGACTGGGTCTCAAGAGAGGACACAACGAAGTATCCGAACCGTGCTGAAGAAAAAGCAAAAGTTGAAGATGAGAAAAAGCGTGAAGAACGCGACATAAAAGATCAGTTCAAGAGCAATATAAAAGAGCAGATTCAGATTGTTAAATTGAATCCTGAAGAGGCGGCATTTGCTTCTATAGTCTGTCTTGAGAAAGTTGCAATGGCTGCACTTAAGACCAAAGGGCTTGCAGACAGCACAGCGCATCTTGGTCTTGATATTCCGGATATGCAGAAATATATGCGGTCTATAAAAGATTTCAGGAACAGATATCCCGATTCAAAGCATACAGCTGAAGTAGTGTTTCTTGAAGCCGTAATTAAGTTTAATGCCAAGGATTATGTCTCATCATCCGAGTCCTTTAAATTTCTTGTCGACCGTTTCCCCGGTCAAGATAGTATTGTAAAGCCGTCGCTGGAAAACCTTGCCAAAGCCTATCTGAACCTTAAAAAGTTCGAAGATGCCATTGTTATTTATAAAAGGCTATTGAGCGGCTATACAGCTTCAACAGCTGAAAAGAAAACGCTTACAGAATCAATAGCAGCTACTATTTTTCAGATTGCCGACTCCAAGCTGAAAGCGGGTGATCATACAGGCGCTGCCGATTACTATAAGCAGATTGTTGTTGATTATCCAGATTTTTCTGAAGTCGAGAAGTCTCTTTTTAATGCCGCTTATGCATATGAACAGGGGAAGCTTTATCCGGCCGCTTCCAGAGAATTTGAACGTGTTTTTGACAGATATCCGAAATTTGCACGCCGTAATGAATCTCTCTTACGTGCCGCTGAAGCGTTACGCTTAGCCCGCGATTTTGAAGGTGCAGCACTGATATTCCTGAAGTACAAAGATACTCTATCTACTGATAAAGAGGCCGTCCCATGTATATTCAGAGCAGCATCAATGTATGATTCAGCAGGCAAAGTGGTTGAATCTGCACAAATGTATGAACTCGTCTTTGTTTGTGCCCAGGAGCAAAAAAAGAATTCAAAGCTGTTTCCTGGCGCCGCTGAAGAGGCTCCCGGAGCACTTTATAGCGCAGGACGTATCTACGAAAAGGCTGATAAGTTTGAACAGGCTATTTCAGCCTATCAGAAACTTGAAAAGGCATATCCCGCTTCAGCCTTTACCCCTGAAGCTGTCTTCTCTATAGCTATCTGCTATGAAAAGCTCGCTGATGATAAAAAGCTTGCTGACGCGTACATGGCATATGTTTCCCGCTACGGCGATGATAAAGCTAAGGTTGTTCATTCGCTCATGAAATCTGCAAAGGCGTTTGCCAGAACAGGGAAGCGTGATGATGAAGAGAAGATTTACAAAAACATAATATCTATAACCGCTGAGTTCGGTGAAAAGTTCTCAATCAATCCGGTTTATGCAGCAGAGGCTCTTTATACGCTGGGACAGCGCGCTTTTGACAGATATGAAAAGCTTGATCTGCGCACTACTAAAATGGGAGCTGCCGGCTTAAAAGAGGTAGAGGCTGGTATAAAGAATAAGACAGAGGCTCTTAAAGAGCCGCTTAAGCTTTTTACAGATTGTATCAAGCTTGAAACAGATGAATGGACAACACGTGCTACTCATATGTGCGGTGAAATATTCTGGAACCTCATGGAAACGGTTAAGGCTCAGCCTATCACAGAGCGTGATCCAAACCAGATTGCATATTCAAAAGTAAAGCTCAACGAAATGCTTCTAAATAACAAGTATTTCGACGGCGCAATGAATTACTATCGCATCAATGTGGCAAAATTCCGAAATCAGCTTGGGATCAATAACGAATGGACTAAAAAGTCTGCTGAACGCTACGCTGAAGGCTGGTACAAAATGTGTCAGTCACATGTTGAGAATGGTGAAATCTTCTCCTCTGCTCCAAACCCATTTCCTAAGGGCACTCAGGAGTATGATGAATATCACGCTAAAATCAGAGGTGTAGTTGAGGGCCTTCAGGTTAAGTGTATTCCATGTTTTGAGACAGGTATCAAGAGCTGTGCAGAAATCTTTGTCGACAACAGCTTTGTTCAGAGAATGAAGAAGGATCTTGAAAGAGAGGCCCCGACAAGCGAAGCTATATCAATTGCAATTCAGGAGCCGCCTGCGGTAACAACGGTTGTAAAAACTGTGCAGTCAGCCTCTGAACGCGAATTTGAACGTCTAAAACGGCAGATTCACTCTGTTTTTAATGACGCCTCTCTTGAAATTGGTGCAAAAATATCCATTTTAGAGGGTATTGAGCAGAGCGCAAAACGAAGAATAGATGAACTTGAAACAGAAGTTGCAAGGCTTAAGAAGGGAAAATAAGCAGTAACAGATGCATTTAAACAAACCTGTTCTATTGTTTATTCTGGCGATTGCCTGTGTTGCTCCCGGTTGGGCACAGAAAGATTCGCTGTCAAAAGTGATTCCAGGGCAATCTATAGTCCTCGAAGAGCTTAAGGTAATGGGCTACCTTGATAACCCGGATCCCATCTACATATTCGATATGGTAAACGATTCTGACTGGACGCCAATCAGGGTGGATAGGAACCTGGTTATGGATCCTGTGTTTAATAGAAATATCAGTAAAGAAAACTTTGAATGGGAAAATGAAATTTATTATTATAAGGGTTCTGTTTTTAAGTCTGAAGCGATTAAATTGAAGAAATAAACATAACAATCCAAAAGGAGTTTTTCAATGGAAAGTCTCGCCGCTCTTGTCAAAGCTCTCGTATCCGGTTTCCAGGGCCCAGGTGGCTGGTCAATGTGGGTTATCATGGTTCCGGCAATGCTCGGTCTTGCTGTTGTTGTTGAACGTTTTTTCTACCTATTTGTAAAATGCGGTTTTTCACGTGGCCGTTTCATGGAAGACCTTTTCAAAATTCTTAAAACAGGCGACACTTCACGTGCAATTAAATTTGCAGCTTCTTCAGATATGCCTATTGCAAAAGTAATGGTTTCTGTTCTGAGCAATAAGGATAAAGGTGTCGAAGCTATGAATAAAGCTGTTGACGAAGTTTTCCTTACAGAAAATCCAAAGGTTCTTCGTTATACACCGCAGATTGTTATGCTTGCTAACGTAGCAACTCTCCTTGGTCTTCTTGGAACAATCTACGGTCTTATCCTTGCTTTCGATGCTGTTGCCAATGTTCCTGCCGCTCAGCGTGCACAGGCTCTTGCAACCGGTATCTCTGTTGCTATGGCCACAACATTCTTTGGTCTGATTGTTGGTATTCCTCTTATGTTCATTCATGGTCTCTTTTCAGCACAGACTGACCGCATCCTTGAAGAGATGGACGAGAAGTCTGCAAAGCTGATTAACATCCTTACAGAACAGGCCTAAAATAACAGGATACCACAAAAATGGCTAAAAAGAAAAATGTGCGGAAGAAGAGAGGCGCGCAGGGGGCGGCAGAGCTCGAGCTCACCCCTATGATGAACCTCTTCTCCAATCTTATTCCTTTCCTGCTGCTCACCGCTTCATTTGCTTCCATCAAGATTCTTGATGTTAAGCTGCCTGAAGCCAATCTTATGACTCAGCAGCAGCAGCAAAAGGATCCGGACGACGAGGGACTCCTTCTTACCGTTTTTATAACAGATGAGGGTGTTACTCTAGGTGCAAAGGGGGCAATGCTGCCAACTACCTATGTGCGCGAGTATCACAAATATCTGTACAGTTACCCGCTAGGCTCTGCTAACAAAGAAACCTATCTTCAGAAGGTTACAAAGGAAAACAAAAAAGAACTTCCGATGTGTCCTCTTGATCCGACAAGAAAACTTACCATGTTTGAACGTGATGAGATCATTCTATATGCTATAGACCGTAACAGCGAGTCTGATACAGGAACTATTCTGAAGTGCGTTAAGAATAAACTTGACGAAACGATGATGTTTGAAAATGGTCAGATTTTCGACAGACTTCCAAAAGCTGGCGACACGCTTTATGTTTTATCGCTTTCTACGAACAGACGGATGGAAATTGTGAAAGACCCATCTGAATATGTTCTTAAAGAATTGACACTTTATGAGCAGTTGGCGAGCCGTCTTTTGCGTATACGCGGTTCCTATCCAGATGTACCAGATGCCGGCGAAATTAAGCTTGTGGCTGAGGATGATGTTGTTTTTGACAAAATCATTCACATAATGGACGTCTGTCGCGATTTTGGTTTTGACAAAATATCCCTTGCCAAATTGGCAGGATAAGGAGAAATAATGGCACGATATGTACGAAGAAAGGATAATGCGGGGTTTAACATCACGTCCCTGATGGATATGATGACAATTATCCTCGTGTTCCTGCTCAAAAGTTTCTCTGCAGAAGGTCAGCTTCTTACCAATACGGATGGTCTTGTTCTGCCAAATTCAACAAGTATGAAAAGTCCAACTGAAGCGCATCTTATGGTTGCAATCACATACGATTGGATTCAGGTTGACAACGTACCTGTTGTAAAAACAGCAGATGTTCGTCAGTCTTCTGAAATTTTGATACCTGGCGTTAAAGATAAAATGGATGTGGCGATGCTTCAGGAAGAGAATATGGTCAAGGTTGGGGCCTTGCAACGCGTCAAGGGCGAGGTTGTTCTTCAGCTTGACAAGAACGTAGAATACGATGTGCTTTACAAGGTAATGTCAACCTGCGGTGCGGCTGGTTTCAACAGCATCATGTTCGCAGTGATGGGAAGAGGGGAGTAAAGCCATGTCATCAGATCCAAAATTAGTTGCAGTTGCTGCAAGAGCTGATGTTTTTGAAATTGAATCAGATAAACGCATTGCTGTGCTCGCCTCTCTTTTCATGGTTATCGGACTCCTTTTAGGTTTCTGGTTTTCAACCATGCAGGTAATTGAGGTTGCGAGTGACTTTTTTGAAAATCTGCCAACACCTGTTTCTGCAACAATAGTTTCGGTAGCTCCAGATAAGCTTAAAGAAGAGAAGAAAAAGGAAATGGAGAAACCGAAAACAGAGAAGAAGCAGCTTAAGGCACCCAAAATGGCGGCTGGTCCTGCTGCCAGCGGGCCGGTTAACAGCGGTAAAGGCGATATAAAAGAACGCGTAACTCAAAAAGGTCTCTTAGCCATTATTTCTGGTAAAGCAAGAGCAGGTTCGATGGCAGGTGCTGCGGTTATGACAAGCTCACTTGCCGGAGACTTGGATGATGTTTTGCAGAATATTGGCGGACTTAAAACAGCCGGTGCAGCCGGTGTTGGCAGAATGGGCCTTTCCGGCGGTAAGTTTAACGACGGTTATGCCGGCAGCGGCGGCGGAGCGGGCGGTCTTGACGATCTGCTTGGTAGTTTAGCCGGCGGTTCAGCCTCCGGCGGCAATGTCGGCAGCCTTACAAAAAGAGCCACAGTTGAATTGCCTACTACCAAGGATTTTATGTCCCAGGGTGACGGTCTTGCGGGACGCAGTCCTGAAGAAATTTACCGAGTAGTTATGCAGCATATCGGCGGTCTTCGTGCGGAATATAACAAACGTCTGCGTGATAAACCGAATCTTCGCGGAAAAGTTACAATACGTTTTACTATTGATCCTTCCGGAAAGGTTGCCAAAAGTGAGGTTGTTTCATCTACAATGGGCGATAAGCTTCTTGAGATGTCAATTGCTTCACGTGTTAAGGCCTGGCGTTTCGATGCCTGCGGTAAGTGCGGAATGGCTACAGTTACATATCCGTTCGCATTCTCGCAGTGATTTTTTGGTTGTCTTTGAAAAGGAGAGAGCACATGAGAGCATCGGTCTTAATAATATTGACAGCGGTTTCAGCTGTTCTCGCTACAAATGCGCGTGTTGAGTCGATGGGAAAAACAGCCACGTTCTTTATGGATGACATGAGCATCTACGAGAATCCGGCAAACGTGAGCATTTATCCTAACTTCCTGATCGGTGAAGCGGGTCACATGACAATCTTCAAGGATACAAGTGCCTTGTCAGAGAATCAGGATCCCTCTGAGCCTTATGGAGGCGGTATTCTTTCGCTCTCTCTAAGCAAAGACAAAGATGGTGAGTCCCGCTATCCTATGCTCAGCGTAGGCGTGATGCTGAATCATAGAAATGAAATGATAGACGTACTTCTTGATGCGGCAGAGGCAAATGGCCACAAAATCCCTACTCCGGTAGTGCCGAATTCTGATTTTTTCATCGGTTACGCACTGCCTAATGGAACAATGATCGGTGGTCATTTTTATGCCGCGCGACAGAATATCACAGTGCCGCAGGATTCAATTCTTGTAAATAAGAGCACTCTAACAGAAACAGGGCTTGACTTTACAGATAGTGAGTTCAGCGCGATTAAAGCAGCGGGAAGTGCTAGTTTGAACTGGATATCAAACGCTATACGAGGCGATATCGGCGTAAACATGCCAATTGGCCAGAACAAAGATCTCGAGGTCGCCCTTGGAGTTGGCCTCCTGAATTATCATGGTCCTAGTGTTTCTGCTATAGGTCCGTTAGGCATAGAAGCATACGATGATCTCGATTTCTCTATGTTTTTTTCGGCAAGACTTTTTTCGACAATGGTGAGTTTGAATGGTGAGATCGTCCCCGTTGTCAAGTATAAGAGTATCTCAGTACGTAAGTATGAAAAATCAGAATTTGACGTTGGGGTTGGTGCCAACATAACACTAGATAGAGGGTTCTTTTGGTTCGGCGCAGAAGTCATCAGTAGCACGACAAAAAAACGTGGTGGCAGTGAAAAGAATCAGATAGATATTCCACTTGGATTTGGTATTGAGCGCAACGTAGTATGGGATTGGCTTGTTCTGCGTGTCGGATTAAGAAAAACAATTTGGGGCACTGAAGAGAACAGCGGCGGTCTTACTATGAACTTTTCAAACCCTGAAGCTGATATGACCTCTCGCGACCATGTGGGCGGGGGCATTGGAATCAACATTGAAGAACGCTTGAAGATTGATGCTGTTATGGCTGAAGATATATTGTATAAGTGGGGTAATCTTATTTCAGGAAACAGTCATCATATTTTCACGCGAATTACGGCTACCTATTCGTTTTAATTAAATTTTGTTTAAGTTACTTTCAGATAATAATAGAAGGGCTCTGTTAGATCTCTCACCCCTTCTTGTTGTAATTTACTGTGCCGCTGTAATAGGCGATTACGTATCTGAAGCTCTTGTAATTAGGTATCTTGGCGTTGATGTAATCCCCCGCCTTTTTTCGCTTAATGCTTTTCTTCTTTTTGTTGTAACCTCTATACTCTTTCGTTTTGTTGATCGCGTAGACAGATGGAATCTGATTCAGGCAATTTCTGTATTTGCTTCAATCGTCGCCGCACTGTGCGGATTCGCTTTGATCAACGGCATCAATTCCGCATCAGTCGTTCTTTATGGTCTCGGATATATTGGTAAATTGTCAATGTTTGTTGTGTTTTGGATTATTGCGAACGACATCTGCGATACGCGGAAGAGCAAAGCTGTTTTTCCTGCACTTGCAGGTGTCGGGCTTGCAGGAGGACTTGTTACAACACTGGCTGCCGGCAAGCTGATTAAGTTTATCAATGCAGAGCACCTTGTATGGGCATGGGCGCTTGTACTGCTTCTGCCTCTCTTTTTCGTGCGAAATGTCAAAAAAGAATATGGATTCAGACTTCATGCGGCAAATCCGGACGCTTCACGGCCTGTGATTGAAGACATCAAAGAAATATTGCGGGATAGGCCTGTTCTTGTTATGGCCGCTGTTTACTTTCTGGTTTTTGTGCTGATTTTTAATATTGATTACATTTTTGTAAAGGTTTTGAGCAATAGATTTGTAATAGATGGAGTTTTTAACGCAGAGAAATTCCTCGGTGCAAAATTCAATCTCTATCTGCTAATAACGCTGATGGTTGTTATTTTCCAGTTCTCTGCTACCAGCAACATAAGCCGTCGATTCGGAGTGACAGGATCCATTCTTGTCCTACCGATAGCATTTCTGGCGGGCTTTGTTATGCTCTGGTTGTCCGGTTTTAGATCCGGAATGGCGGCAGAGGGTTATCTTTTCGGCGCGGTAGTAACATTTTATGTTATGCGCCACTTTCTTTTTGAATGTCTCTTTTCGTCAAATTATCAGATATTCTTTTCTGCCTTTTCCAGAAAGATGCGTGGAAAAGGGAAGCTCATCCTTGAAGGTATCGTCAAACCGCTTGGAATAGCCGGGGCGGGAGTATTCATTCTTCTGTTTAAGGATTCATCTGTTTTCATACCTCTGCTTGCAGTCGGTTCCTCTCTTCTTGTTTTTATGATTGTAGAACTGAAGCGGGAGTGGAGTAAGCTGCTTTTAAGAGAAGAGGTTGAGATAGGAAGCGATGATATTAGGCAGCTTGTAAAAAAAGAGATAGGCGGACAGAATAGGGATAAACTGCTTGCAATAATGTCTGACGCTCTTGATTCGGCCGATTATGATTTAAAAAGGGTAGCCATTCAATATCTTGAATATTCAGCTTCTGATTATGCTTTCGAACTTCTGCGGAAAAAGTTTTACGAGGAAGGCGACAGAATAAGGGAGATTATTGCAAATTCATTAAGCACTTTTGAATCTATGGAGGCAAAGGGATTTTTAAGAACGCTACTTGATGACAAAAATCCTGCTATACGTGCAGGAGCGCTTCGTTCGATCAGGAAAAACAGTATAATACGTCCGAAGGGATATGACATCAATACCCTTCTGCACGATTTAAGTCCATTGGTATTTGAAGAGGCTGTGTGTATAGTTTATAAAGAGCTCTCTCTCGACGAATGCACATTCGTCCATTCAAAGA
>JAEUSG010000682.1 GCA_016788315.1 Fibrobacterota bacterium
GTTCGTACAAAGCTGAGAAGGAGTGGCTTCTTTCGATCTCTGAATTCTCTGAACCTGTCCGTTTTTTTAATCAGTCAAAGAAGTTTTTAGATGTTACAGCAGAAACTGACGGTATTGTAAGACTTGAAAAGATTTATAAAAATGGCTGTGACAACTCGGTTAGTTTTGCGATAGCTGATTTTGAAGCGCCGGATTCAATGCACGCATTACTCGAATTTACAATGGCCGACATGGGACTCCTTTTTTTGAACAGACAGAACCTCATGGTAGATGGTTCAGAAGATGGATTAATTTCTGGAAACTTTGTATTGAAGAGATGCGTATACTTAAAAAAGGGGCTTAACCGGATTGCTGTCAAACTTGAAAACAGAAAGAGAGGATATGGCATTGCACTACGCATCCGTCCCGCCTCTGAAGCTGATATAAAGGCGCGCGTGGTGACTGATTTGTCCACAGATACCGCATCAGCAAGGGCGAATAATGAATATCGCGACTTTTTAAAGCTGAATTGGCCCTCTAAAAGTAAATTCGCTGCAGTCGCAGGCGCACAGGACTCGTTACACCAGGTTATGGAATTTCTTCGTTTGATGGTTATGGACAGGTTTCGGATTTCAGAACTGGTTGAACGTAACCGGAACGCCTTTGCATTTACCGTACTTGTGCAAAGTCTCAAACAGGCTGCGCATCTTGTTAACTCAGGAAAAAATCCATTTCCTGCCATGAAGGGTGCTGTGGAATGGGGATACTTCTCCATTCTGACAAACAGTGTGGTTCCATTTCATGCTTTTATACCGGACGGAATTCCGGCTGATTCTGTGCGACCTCTGTTCACGGGTCTTCACGGCAGAGATGGCGAAAGTTTTTCCTTTCTTCGACAACTGGCCATGGATTCCGACCTGCGCGGAAGCTTTGTTCTGTCACCCACCGGACGAGGAAATTTGGGATACCGCGGACCCGGTGAGTGTGATGTCGTCGATTTGATTGCCTTTATGAGAAAGAATCATCCTGTCGATAGCGAGCGCATTATTATTACCGGCGCAAGCATGGGTGGATGGGGCACCTTTCGTATGGTCTCCCGTCACAAGAGTCTGTTTTCTGCGGCCCTACCGCAATGTGGATTCTTTAGAACTCCAGAAACGGATAACTACAAAGGCTTTCCGATTTGGGCATTTCACGGCAGCGAAGACAAGGTTGTTCATTACAATTACCTTTTATCGGCCGATTATCTGTTTGGCGGAAATAATGGACTCTTTAAAAAAACCACCATTGCCGGCGCTGGACACAATCTGAGCAAAGCAGCAATTTATACCGATAGTGTGGTCGCCTGGCTTCTCTCTTTTAAGAAATCAACACGTAAAGTTTCAAAAGAAGTTTCCTTTGATGGAGCTTTTGATTCGCTTCTTTTTGAGCCCACTATCTTTGTTTACGATGACAAGGCAGGAGCGAGCACATCCCGTCTTAAAATGCTGGCTTTAAAAGCTGCGGCAATGGATAACGGAGGTTTTCCGGTAGTGCCACTCAGTAAACTATCTGCTGTTGTTGCTAAAGAAAAGAATCTGTTTTTGTTCATTCTCTCTTCTTCAAAGCCCAAGATTGACGGCAAGGAGGTCTCATTACCTGCAATAAGTTATGGCGCTTCATCTGCAATGCTTTTTCTGTCACGACATCCGCTCTCGAACCAGAAACGCCTTATGGTACTCTCACAGAATTCAGGCAGAAACATGGCTCTTGAATCTTCGCTTAATCTTGAACATTTTTTGCTCCAGCCATTTTCTTTAGTGCGATACGATTCGCAGTTTGTGATCACAGGGGTGGATAGGCTCGATTCCAATTTTACAGTTATCCCTCCAAGGCCGGCAATAAAACTGAAAGCCGCATCAGTCTCAGAGTTTGCCGATACTGTATTGTCTAAAATTTGTATCGCCGAAGGTAAAAGCCGAGGAATTCTCTTGCTGCCTGAATCTTTCGTGCTGGAATCTGGAACTGTAACAGATCGTGATATTGAAAGATTCTTTGAAGTTTCTTCTCCTATTGTTCTCTCTCTGTCAGGCGTAGAAATAAAAAAGCTGCTTGCAGAACGAAAAATCATGTATCGTAAACTTATTTCGCTTCTTTATTTTAAAGGGTGCGATGAAAAGACGCTGCTTGATGAAACAAGATATGAATTCGTTACTGCATCCTACAGTATTCAGCCTTTTGCAAACGCCAGATTTGTTGCTGCAAGCGCCAAACCAATTACAGAACTCTTTATCCCGCAGCAATAGTGCGGCAAGGTTCTAGTGTTTTTAACTGGCCCGCAAAGTCTGTTTGTATTGTCTCGGACTTTTACCGGTAACCTCTCTGAATTGACGGCTAAAGAAATAGAGACTTTCGTAGCCTAGTGATTCTGCAATGGCGCTTACGGTTAAATCACTTTCCATAAGCAGAAGAGAAGCTCGTTCTATGCGGGCGCGTTTGATATAGGAGAAGGGTGGTTCGTTGAAGCTTTTATTAAACTGTCTGCTGAAATAGTCGGCATTTAGGGAGAGTTCATTTGCCCATTCAGTTATGGTAAATCGTCTAGTAAGATTATTACGCAAATAATCAAGAGCAACCCTTTTCTGGTGATATGAAAGTCCTCCCGCAGTTTGACTGCTGCCAGCTATATGAGCCTGAATGTGGCAGAAAAGTGTGCCAAAAGCATATCGCAGCGCCTCTTCTTCGATCTCGCCTGTTAGTCTTTTTTCCGGAGTTAATTCAAGCAGTGGACGGCGTAAACCTGTTACTTCTGGTATCAGCATATAAGGTTCACTCAATCGTATAGCCTCATTTGTACCCATGTAAAACCTGCAAAAAATATGCTCCGTAGTATTGCCCTTTATGTCGCGCATGATTGAATGTTTTTCACCAGGCTGGAGCCAAAAGAAAGAGTCGGGCGGAAGGATGACTTTTTTATCGTTAACAATTGAGGTCATTGTGCCGGCAGCGATATAGTACATTAAATGGTCATTTATTGTTCGCGTAGGTATGCCGGAGCTAGAACTGGAAAGCATTCTGCCGGAACTTGTTATGCTTAGCCGTACTGACTCTTTATG
>JAEUSG010000541.1 GCA_016788315.1 Fibrobacterota bacterium
TGAAGAGTGGCGACATTAAATCTTTTAAATCAAAAAATGTTACACGGTGGTGGGTCAATGCACTTTTTTTAACATTGGATCGGCTGATCTTGCGACGCGAAGCTCAAGGCCTCAGCACGAAGCCCGAACAGTATCCTCAACTCCTTGCATCTATTGGCTTTCTAAGCTTATCCGGACCTAGATCCGTCGAAAAGGAACTGGCACAGATCCACATCACCAAGCTCTACGAATTGTGTGGAGGCGTAAGCAGATTTTCGACTGACCATGTAAGAGCATTGGTAAATGTCAGATTGCCGGATATTCAAAACTATATTGAAAATGATCACAGACCAGGCGCCGCAATTCATTATTCTAATCCATCAATTCTAAAGACAATCCCCCGCGCTTGCGCTTTATTGGCTAAGCATGCGGGCTTTGATTTTATTGACGCAGATGACTTGGAGAATTTTAACGTTGACGACTTCGTGAAGGAAAAGGTAAAAGACGCCCTTGCCAAACTAAAGCAACGCGGAACACACCCAACAATGACTGCAGCAGACCTGATGAAATTAACGAGGGACCAATGACCACATTCATTGATACGAACATTATACTTTCAATATTGAATGAAATGGAACATTTACATGATTGGGCTGTAGATCAACTTCAAATTAGACGCACACTTGGGCCAACTATAATCTGTGATATTGTTTATTGCGAAACTTCAATTGGAATGGCATCCCTTGATGATCTCAATGAAGCATTAACAACACTTGGTATCACAAGAATTCCAGAGACAGATTATTCATTATTTCTCGCTGGGCGCGCATTCGTCAATTACAAACATATCAATAAAGGCCCAAAAAATGGTGTTCTTCCAGATTTTATCATTGGTGCTCTCGCTTATTCATTAGAGGTGCCTTTGCTAACTGCAGATGTTCGGCGTTACAAGACGTATTTCCCGAATTTGGAGCTCATTACCCCTCCTATGTCATAAGTAGAAGAAGAGCTTTAAATGAAATACTTTATTTTATTTGATTTTTCACTCTATTTAAACACTCCTCCAGGTCAAT
>JAEUSG010000580.1 GCA_016788315.1 Fibrobacterota bacterium
CCATTACTTTTACTTTCATTGATAGTGTAGCAGGCATGATACTGTCAAGTGCGGGCGTGATTTCGTGGACTCCAGTTTCGAGTGATGTGGGAGCCAGGCATGTAAGGGTGAAGGCAAGTGATTCTAAAGGTGGGTTGGATACACTTAGTTGGACAATTACAGTTAGTCCGGTGTCTGGAACTTTGATTGCTTATTATCCATTTAATGGAAACGCAAATGATGAGAGTGGTAGTGGGAACAATGGCACTGTGACAGCAGCGACTCTTACAACTGATAGATTTGGAAATAATAATAGCGCATATAGTTTTAATGGAACAAGCGCATATATAAAGACCCCGTTTCAAGGGGTTCTTGGTACTGCTTCGCGAACGGTGTGTGGCTGGATTAAACTAAAGAATACTAACTATAGTACTGAGACGAACATTCCATTTGTTAATTATGGGCAACGTACTAGTGGTAATTGTTTTTACACATATCCAACAGCTCATAATGATGTAGCTGGTGCAACAATAGACATTAATGCTGCAGCTGTTGGACGTAAGTGCCAAAGCTCTCCAGATACTTTATGGCATTTCTTCGCTTGGGTTCTTCCTAATTTAGCAACACCTAAACTAAGTGATGTTGTTACATATCGAGATGGGGTTCAATTGTCGACTACACTTCAGAACGTAAACCCAAGTATGTCTATCAACACCTTGGCTTCGGCAGACGGCTTGATGATAGGCACTCACACTTTGGGAGCGTTTATTGATGGTAATATTGATGATGTTAGAATTTATAATAAAGATTTATCTTCATTGCAAATTGACTCTCTTTATCGACTAGCTGGGTGGCCTATTACAAATACAGCACCAATAATATCAACTGACTCAACCTCAATGACACCAACCGCCACAGTTGGATCAGCTTATGCAGACACTGTTAAAGCAACAGATGCCAACAGCGATGCTATTACTTTTACATTCATTGATAGCGTAGCAGGCATGACACTGTCAAGTGCGGGCGTTATTTCGTGGACCCCCGTAGCGGGCGATGTGGGTGCCAGACATGTAAGGGTGAAGGCAAGTGATTCTAAAGGTGGGTTGGATACCGTTAGTTGGACAATTACAGTAAGCGTAGAAACGGGTGGTTTAGTGGCGTATTATCCATTCACAGGAAATGCTGTAGATTCAAGTGGTAATGGTTTTAATGGAATTGTAAATGGTGCCTCATTGTCCACTGACCGTTTCGGTTCCGCAAATAGTGCTTATTTATTTGATGGCATAAATGACATTATCACAACGACGGCAGACATAAATACTTCTAACAGTTTCGCAGTAAGTGCATGGTTTAAAGCTCAGGACAGGGATTATGGAGTTATAGTCACACAAGCCAGTTGCCCGAGTGGTCTTGGTACGTTTAACCTCGGATTAAGCTATGATTATGCACCGGACGTTCATGTTGCTTCACAGGTGATGACAGGTGGAATCTGGAATGGACACCACACAT
>JAEUSG010000677.1 GCA_016788315.1 Fibrobacterota bacterium
CTTGCGGATCAGATGGTGATTAAGTCCTGAAAGAGCAAGCAGCACAGGAATGGGAACGTACTGGCTGTTCATTCTTCTATCGGTAAGCACAAGGAAGGTTGCACCTTTTGCAATGTGCTCTTCAGCCTCACGGAATACAGACTCGAGCGCTTTTTCGAGAGCAGCGCCATCACCGCCTACAGGAAAGAGAATATCGATATCTTTAATGGCCACTTCTTCAATTTTTGATGTGCGCAGACGAACAAGGTCGTCCGGTGTAAGTATCGGATGGTGAAGCTTAAGTCTGCGGCAGTGTTCCGGAGTCTCAGCAAGAAGATTCTGCTCTCGGCCCATATATGTCATAAGAGTCATAACAAGCTCTTCACGTAAGGGATCGATTGGAGGGTTAGTTACCTGAGCAAACAGCTGCTTAAAGTAGACAAAGAATGACTTAGGCCTGTTTGACAAAACTGCTAATGGAGTATCATCACCCATTGAACCTACCGCCTCCTGACCATTTTCGGCCATCGGGGCAAGCACCATGCGCAGCTCATCTTCAGTATAGCCGAACACTATCTGCTTCAAGAGAAGCGCTTCCGCATCTTCAACTGGAATATCAGCAGGAGTTAAAAAGCCGCGCAGTTCGATTCTGTTGTCCTGAACCCAGTGTCTATAGGGTTTCTGGCGTGCTATGCGGGACTTCATTTCATTGTCCGGAACAATTCTCTTTTCGATCATGTCAACCAGAAGCATACGGCCCGGCTGAAGCCTTCCGCGTCGCTGAACATTGTCCGGCGCAATATCAAGCACACCTGATTCGCTGCCGAGAATAATTCGGCCGTCACGGGTTATGACATATCGCGCAGGACGGAGACCGTTTCTGTCAAGCTGAGCACCGACATAACGGTCATCTGTGAATGCGACTGCAGCGGGGCCGTCCCACGGTTCCATAATGGAAGAGTGGTATTCGTAGAATGCGCGTCTATCTTCACTCATATGATATTTGGTGCCCCATGCTTCCGGAACCATCATCATCATTGCATGCGGAAGAGAGCGGCCGGAAAGTACAAGAAGCTCAAGCACATTGTCAAGAATTGCTGAATCTGACCCGCTTTCAACAACAACCGGCTGAATTTTCTTAATGTCTTCGCCGAAGAGCGGCGAAGCAAGAAGAGCCTCTCTAGCCTTCATACGGTTTATGTTCCCGCGCAGGGTATTAATCTCACCATTATGAGCAAGGAAACGGAAAGGATGCGCGAGAGCCCATGTAGGCATTGTGTTTGTTGAATAACGCTGATGGACAATTGAGTATGGACTTGCAAAAGATTTATCAGCAAGATCAGGATAGAAGTTCTTGAGCTGTGCGCCTGTAAAGAGTCCCTTATATACAATAGTGCGGGAACTCATGCTGCATATATAAAACTGGCTGTAATCGCCTATAAGAGAGGAAACAGCTTTCTCGGCGCTTCGACGCATACAGTAAAGTTTTATTTCAAACTGCTCCGCCGATACCTTTTTTCTGCCGATGACAAGCTGACGCACTACAGGGCGTGTTGACTCAGCAAACTCTCCGAGCCCTTTCGGCTGAACAGGAACATCGCGCCACTCAATTATTTCACAGCCTTCATCTGTTACACATTTATCAATTATCCTGCAGCATTCATCCATTCTCCCGCTGTCGGAAGGGAGAAAGCACATTGCAATACCATAATTACCGGCGACAGGAAGTTTAGCTCCGTTTTTTAATGCTTTTTTAAAGAATGAGTCGGGAATTCTAACCAGAATACCGGCACCATCGCCTGTCGACTGGTCGCCTGCTACCGCTCCGCGATGTTCCAGATTAATTAGAATCTGCAATCCGTCGGCAACAACTGAGTGGTCTTCGCTTCCGTCAATTCGGACAACCATACCAACTCCACAGCTGTCCTTTTCATTCGCCGGATCGTACAGTCCCTCTGCACACCTCTCTCCGGACGCTCTTTTGGCGTTAAATGTCATTTTTCAGTCCTGTATAAAATTAATGATCAACGTATCAATAGAAAAGCCGAAGACCGGATTTGAACCGGTGACCTACTCATTACGAATGAGTTGCGCTACCAACTGTGCCACTCCGGCGCTACGATTTCAACTGTGTGAAAGATAGGTTTTTAAGGGTGAATCCCACAAGAATCATAAATCGCTACTTTTCTCCTTTTTTGCTCTTTATCATATTATCTTAAATAGCATAATGCCTTGTATAAAAATAATCATCCTTTTACTGACATTATTTCTAACTCAAATATTGGCCAAACCGGGTTTGAATATTAATCTCGGATATGGGTTTACCAATTATTCTCCTGATGACTTAAACGAAGTCAATAGAATTTTCGAAGCAACTTCAAGAGCTGCCGGTTTCAACGGGTATACGGTTGAACCATTTAACGGGCATCTTGAAACAATGCTGGGAATAGGTGTTGAGTGGCCGCGGTTTGTTTGTGCTCTAGAAGCGGAAATATGGCGGGAGAATTTTTCGCAAAGAGGGGTCGCTTTTTCAACCTCAGGTTTGACTGGAACGGTAGATGCAGATGAAAAATATCTCTTTCTTCCCATTACTCTAATGCTGAAATATCCAATTAAATGGAACCGTTTTTTGTTTACTCCTGGGTATGGAGCTGGAATAATGTTTGGCGGAGCCTCTATCCGGATGGCGACCAAATACACAAGCAGCAATCCAGACGATGAGCTGAATTTAAAGTTTACCTCTGGATTCAACCAGATACATCGATTGGGATTTGATCTATTTTATAAAGTTTTTTCCAACGCAGGTGTTGGCATGTCTGCAGGATACCGTTTTTCAAAAATTCCCTATCTTGAGGTTTCCGAAGTTAATGGCTATTCTAAAATTTTCAACATTCTATTCAATGGCGGTGCTGATAAAGGTGACAAGCTCTATACAAAATATGAGTCGCTGAATTTTATCGCAGAAAGCGAAAGAACCAACCGGGACCATCTCGTTGTGGGGGACATGACCGGCTTTTACCTTTGGTTGAAACTTTTCTTACAAATTGGAGGTAAAGAGAGATGAAACTTTTTTTTATAATGCTGGTATATCTTCTCATCCAATCATGTTCGGACAACAAACCGACACAGGAAGAGACACCGGCAAGCCAATTCCTGCCGCCCTCTGCCCTTGACACAACACTCTCACTGATAACTATAAATATGGCTGTCGGTTTTGATGCTGAAAGGATGATAACAAAGGACCTAACCAAACCTCAACTTGTACTTGAAGAGGGGCTATATCTTTATAACCAACTGAAAGAATCCATGCCAAATCAGCGGATAAAGGTTCTCTCCGACTCCATAAAAGGTACTATGCCCGACATTGTCGCTCTTCAAGAGGTACTTTTACTGATAAATCGGCATAACAGTGATACGATAGACTTTATTAATACTTTAATGAAGGAGCTTAGTACAGATTACGCGGTAATTACGCAGGTTATGAATCCACTTGACATTAAGGTTAACACATCAGACTCAATATCCGATTCCGTTAATATATATTTCCATGAAGGCAATGCTATCATTTACAAAAAAAGTGCTCTTTCTCTTATTACCGTTGACTCTTTAACCTATTTCTTTGGAATTAGAAACATTAAGTATCTTAACACAACAATTTCTATTCTTCGAGGTGCCCAGTACGCAAAGTTCTCATCTACAAAAGGAACTTTTATTAATGTTTTTAACACACATCTAGAAGTTGAATCTGTTCCCTTGCTTGGTATGAATCAGGCATTTCAGCTAAATGATTACATCAATTATAAGGTTTCCAATCATGAGGCGGTTGTAATAATGGGGGACTTGAACAATACGGCAAACAGTTCCACATTACGCGTATTTAAAAATGGAAATTTTTTTGATACTCATTCTGATCCGAGAGAACTCTCCTGCTGTTACGATATAGTTAACATTGACGTTCCGGCCACCAGGAGACTTGATTACGTATTAGCAAGATATATAGTGAACGTTAACAATGCGACAGTAAGGTTTTACAAGCCATTTACAAACATTACAAATGGTTTACAATACCGCATTTCCGACCATGCTGCCGTTTCCGCCGACCTATCATTTCATTGAGTGAGTCGCAAGCGCTGCGCCAGCATAGATGCTCCGGGCGTACCTAGATATACATCAAGAGTAAGACTGTCAAAATTGCTCACAGCATAGTAGCTCAGAACAAATGGCGGGGTTCCCTTTTTAGCAAAAAGAGTGTCACAGCTACTTTTTACTGTATCGATAGTTACGCCCATTCCGGTTGCCAATTCAGCCCCAAACATTGCATAAGGGCACTGCAAAATAAGAGTGGCTACTAATTCTTCCGTAGCATCTTCGCTCGATAGAGAATAGACTTTATTGTTTGTTGTGCAAAAGTATAGATAAATTGGATTATTGTTGGGTATTTGTGCAGTAATTTCACCTGCGGTAGAGGTTGTTTTAACGGAAGCTGCACGCCATAAAGACCCTTCAAACAGAGTACTTGATCCAACAATTCTCGTGCCGGTAATAGTTACCAGGGTTGGAAAATCTGAATACTCTATTCCTTTCATCTCTGCTGTATCGCCTCTTAAATTAACAACAAGCGGCATTGTATCAAATGTAACGCTATCTATTTTGATAACCCATTGAATAGTATCCCCTCGCTTGAAGTAGGTCCCCGTCGAATCTATTGAATCCGTTGCAGATTGATGTGCTATCATATATGCAAGACTGGGATCGGATTCCGAATTATTCGTATTACCTGGCTGTGTAGTATTTTTTGAATCGTTCTGACAGGAAAAAATAACGAACGATAGAGAGCAGGCAAGAATAGCTGCGGATAGTGTGTATCTCATAATAGAAACCTCCTTATATCGGTTCATATGAAAGATTCCAATCTTAAGGTTAAGATATGTACTTACGAAGCATAATTACAATTCCGGCATACTATAAATATTGTATTTTGAAATCTTAACAAATCTGTCTATCCATTCGTATTAGGATAATTAATGTCAAAAACAGCCATTTTCCTTATAATTCTCTCTGTTGTTGTTTTTTCCAAACCTTCTATCTGGTGCATTCACGATATTTCAAAGATAAATCCTCAATCTGCAACAGTTTATGAATCGGGAAATCTATACAAGACCAAACTCCAGAACACTTATAAAACTGCAAACGCTGTCTGGGATTCAAAATCTGAAACAGTAACACTTCGCGGTCTCAAAGATGAGGTTGTCGCTTTCCAGCTGATTGCTGAGGACTCGCTCCCCTTTACGGTAGATGATATATCAATCTCAGGTTTTGGAAAGAGCATATCAACGGAACTCTATCTTCAGTGGTTCACAGAAGTTAAAGAGCCTTCATTCAATAAGTATCACTGGATCTTCAGTTTCGGCAAAGGTTGGTATCCTGGCCATCTTATCCCATTGAATGCCCCGGATATAAAAAAAGAGTTTGCCCTCCCATTGAAAGTTCCTGATAATATGAACAGGATTCCCTCACAGAAATGTGCTGCATTCTGGATTGACCTTCATATCAAGCCTGAAACAAAAGGTGATCTATACAAAGGGAAAATCACTATAACACTGAACGGGAAAAAGAGAAAAGTAAATCTGAGACTTAAAGTTGAACCGCTATTAGTCCCACAACAGAACCATTCCAACTTTATTGCAGCCTCTCAAACTGCGCGATACATTCACATCGGCTCACCGGAACAGCTAAAAGATCTCAACCATATTTTCCATGCACATAGAATTGACTTTCTACCATACCAATGGTATGTAGAAACTGAAGACTCAGGCAAGGCCCTTAAAATCTTTTGGGATAAATATATCTACAACGAAAAACCTCATCTGGGCAGCGTCCATTTTGACCGTGATATTCTTCCATATCTTAAAGGAGATGCCTATACTGCCAAAAACGGATATGCCGGGCCTGCCGCTGGAACACCGCCTGACTGGGTTGCACTGCCACTTTCTGTCGGATGGTTTAAACGTAAGGGTATTGAATATCCTTCACAGCAATACAATGAAACTTTTATTGAAGCTTGTAATCAGGTTGCTCTAAAGTATAATGCCAGCGGAATAACTCAGCACAGGATGGCTTTCATACTTAAAGCAGATGAACCTAAAACCTTTGATGAACTAAAGGTTGGCAAAGATCACGCCGACCTCTTCCATGATGCACTATCTCCTATCGGCTTTTCATATTCATACCGTATGGACGGAGTTAACTTCCACCCACGCGGTGCAAAAAGATTTGTTAAAGACTGGACACTAGACAGCATCTTTACATATTTCAATGGAAGAACTCATATCTGGAGTCAAATTGCTTGCGATTATGCCTTTCCTCTTAAAGACACCACTATTGACTTTCTAAAAACCAGATACGGTGGTGAATATTGGCTCTGCCATACCAACACAAGCGGGGAACCTGGTATAGGCACCTATCCGCTTGACTGCGAAGCTGTCGGTGTTATTACCTGGCCATGGACCTTGTGGAAATACCGTATTGATGGCGGAATGTTCTGGGAGGCATTTTTTACTGGAAATGCCGATACATTGTGGACAAATACCCTGCCTATTGAAACAGCTCGTAAACCGGATCTTGCAATAATTAACGGCGACGGTGCAATGATCTATCCAGGCGAATTTGTACTTAACACAAAGCGACCCCTTCCCGGTTACCGCCTGAAACTTATCCGCCGGGCTCAGCAGGATTATGAATATCTATATCTGCTAACTGAACTAACTGGCAGTAAAGCAGCATCTGACAGCATCGCATCATCAATACTGGGTAAAGCGCTCTGGGATGCCGTTCCAAAGGAGACAGAAGACTGGGATCGACATAAAAAGGGACTTATCGACCCCGAGTTTAATTACATGAAAGGCCAATGGAGCCACAACCCGGACGACTGGTATAAGGCACGTATGGTTATTTTAGATGCAATACTCGCCGCCAAGCCTAAGAATTGAAAAAATAATCCTGCGCCTCTAATCATTTTTGGAGATAGTCGCGGTGGGCACGCAGGCACCACCGCTCCAAATGCGCGGGCATCTCGACTAACCAATTAGTCAAGCACGAGCTCGATGACCGCGCGAGCGTTTAGTAGTCATTCGAACAATAGTCCTTTTGAAAACAGCCAGAACAACATCCGTCGCAGCCATCAATGTGTAAGTTTATATCTGTTGTTCTTTCAAGCGGGATTTCTGTTTCAGACAAAACTTCTTTTAGCAAAAAGTCATATATTATTCGGTCTGGTACGTTTTCTTTAAATTCCAGATACACACCGTTATTATTAAGGGTGTTCTCAATAAAGTCTAATTTGGCTGTGATTTCATCGTCCGAAAGGGTCGCCGAACTCGGCAATGTAAAATCGTCTGAAAAGAGGTTTATTAGAAGTTGCTTAGGTCCCCGCTCGGACTTTTCGAAATCTAGGATGTGTTGCAAAAACCGATTATGCAGGAGCATATCTTTACTTTTGTTTTCCAGCTCTATGCCGGTGTAAAGCTTAAGCTCGTTTTCGAGCTCTTTGGTTTCGTCGAATAATTCCAGTTAACTCCTCCTGTATCATCTGTGTATGACAACATGCGTTTTACATGAGGGGATAATATAGTATACTATCAAGAGATTTACTACAACCACTATGATAGCATTAAATATCTCTTACTTAAGAAATAACAGTCTGTGCTCCATGGTCTTACCGTTGCTACTTGAAAATCTGCCAACGAAGCAACCCGACTGCACTGTATGACCTTGGCAGTCTCTGCCGTCCCAGACAAGACTACCATTTTGGTTACTCAAGTCAAATATTCGTACCACTTCACCTTTTACGCTGTAGATAATATATCGCGCGTTTGTAATTTCATCGAGTGAATAGTGAATGACTGTTGACAAATTAAAAGGGTTAGGTGTAACATAAATTGCAGAAGATAAACGATCTTTGTTGAATTCCGAAACGCCTGTCGATGTCCCTGGAACTGGAGGTCCTTGTTTTAGCCATTTCTCGTTGAAAAGAGCATCGCCACCACTTGAAATTTCGGCTGAAAGAGTTACCCTTGTTCCATAATAAATCATCAAATCATTCGGTGCTATAGCGGCAGCGGCCTGGCCAATAAAACCGGTAGCTCTTACATGGGGCCAGGTTTCACCCCCATCGTAAGAGAGAGCTACAAAATATCGAGGATTTTCGCTTGTCGGTATTATTCCCCACCCTGCATTATCGTGACTGCCTAGAACTATGCCTCCGTTTGATAATTTAACAAGTGTCGGACTTGATGCAATGCTGATCGGCGGGAACGGTGTTGTGTAATGGGTGAATGTGCGCCCTGTATCAGTGGATACTGATTTTGGCATGTATCCATTGAAAGAATATCTGCCGAATCCAACAAGACGACCGTCGTCAAGCATTACTGTAGCTGCACGGATTCCCTTAAGGCTGCCACTCGACAACCGCCATGTCTGGCCCCGATCTTCTGTTATCCATAGTTTGCTGTCTGTGTCGTTATGCACAACCAAGAAAAGCATTACGCCGTCATTCGACTCAAAAACGCTGCATGCTGTTGTCCATGTACCTCGGTTTATCATTTTCAGCTTCGTCCATGATACTCCATTGTCGGTTGACGTTCTGAATGCCAATCCTCCACGCCACCCATCCAGCGCTAAAGTGACAAAATGCCAGATTACGCCCTGCCTATCTGTGTATATAGCATTAGCACCCAGCCCCACATCCGGAATGGTCAAAAACAGTGACACAGAATCCCACTCCATATTACCCCTCCGCAGTCTTGACAGCACTGCATTGGATTCTCTACTGCCTTCAGCGACTTCCGTGTAGTGAATTGCTAAAATATCTCCATTGGGACAAAATGTGATATTGGGAACATGGTTTTGCCATGTGTAAAGTGGCCCCCATTCACCCTTCTTCATTATAAGATGGGTATCATCATAACGGAAAAAAGGGGTATCAATAGGAGTCCACGGCGAATGAGTTTGACTAACATCGCGTTGATAAATCGCATCTTGTATTACAGGTAAAGGTGTCGAAACATGCGATTTACCAATGACAACACGAAAACCAACAATGTTTGCGGCATCATTCGCAACCATGCCTGAACGGTTCTCGCTTCTACAAAATCGCAGGTTATTATACGCCCCTAATGGTTGTTTAAATGCTCCTCCACGCACCACTTTTGCATCACCGCTGATACGCCCCACAGGGTCTGTCTGATTGTAGCTCTCATATGGACCGAACCAGTCACTGCACCATTCCAGCACATTTCCATGCATATCATAAAGCCCCCATGCGTTTGGTGCATAGCTTCCAGGATGAACGGGAGCACTAAGGGCAGCCGAGCCATCTTTTGTACGCCCCATATTAGCCTGACTGTCAACAATAGTATCACCCGTATAGAACTTTGTAACTGTCCCTGCACGACAGGCATATTCCCATTCGGCTTCTGTTGGCAAACGATACGTGTATCCGAATGCATCATTTTCAGTAAGCCATAGGCAGAAGGAATCCGCCTCAGTCCATGTAATGGATCGCACAGGAAGAAGCGTATCGCCTGAAGAAAATCCTGGTTTGGATTTCCTGAATTGAGCAAGTGTGACTTCGTATATACCCATAAAAAAATCATTTGAAATAGTCACGGAATGTGCCGGTGTTTCATCCCAATCACCTCTCGAGCGCCATTCCTCCGGACTGGCTGGGACAAAATCATTAATCCTGCCCATTGTGAAAGTTCCTGCTGGAATACGTTTAAACTTCATACCAATAGAATTAGTAATAGTATCTCCATCAGGTATTGCTGCTAACGCGACAGAAATTGAAAGAATGGAACTTAGTAAAATTAAACGGCTCATTCGTTGCTCCTTTTTGTTGGTTTTGAATATTTGTGAGCAATTTAGGTGCCATTATTGACCAATGAAAATACTCATAATTACCTTGTTTAAATATATTCATTGTATAGTATTTATACATTTTGTTAAATATTAATACATGAACGACATAATTTACAACGCAATCAATTCACTAAAACTATCGCGACTTTCTTTCAAAAGACCCATAATTCCATTTGTTGCGGATAAAAATGGATATATAATTGAAAATCTCACTAGCAGCGAACTCAATCATACATCTCATCAGCTTACCATATTCAAAATGTTGTTTGCACAACAACCAAGAATTCAAGACCATTTTGAAATTTCTGACTTCAGACAAGTCTATGACAAAATTAAATCAGGCGAAACAAGTCAGGCTGTTTTTCCGGCAAAAACATCAACATCAAATAAAATTATAGATTTTCACACATATTCATTACACCCAACTCATTTCTGCCAGCTCAGCTTACTTCCTGACGAACGTATCCTAGTGCTGCTTTTTTCCGATCCGGTATTTCCTCAGATAGAACACTATGAAACGCCTGTTCTATTTTATAATCATTCTGAAGAATTGTCTGCATTTAACTATCCATTTCTTTCATTACTTTCACCATCAGCTAAAGATCCTTCTGCAATTTTTGGCCGTCATTTACGAGAATTCTTCATTGACACACCGCAGAATATTGAACAAGCCTTTTTTAAGAAACTCCAGCCAGCCAGTGAAAACCAGGAGACAATACTCGATCTGAACAAGTTTGAAACTACACCACACACAGTTAAAATCAACAAGCACAATCGTCTTGAAATAAGGAACAATATCAGTGATTTTGGATTATTAACATGGCCGGAAGAACTTCCTTTTCAAGATCATCAATGCACAATAGAGATCATATATAGATCTTCTAGCGGACATCCTCCATTGTTTCTTTTTGGCAATAAAGGTTTCATTGATACTAATCTGCTTACACCGGATCAGGCTGGTTTCTCTATTGGCCCAGATGCAATCGGACAGCGAATTCTTTACAAACGTATTGGATATTTAACCGCAGCTTCTCTGCCATTACTAGAAAACCATCCTGAAAACACACAGACTGTCCACCTTGTTCTTGGAAGTGATTTTTTTCAGTACAATATAAACGAAAAAGAAGTTTTCTCATTTTGGAACCGAACTCCATTTAAAGCTCAAAGACGCTTTCTCAATATTGGCATTCGCGCTGATGAAAACATAGAACTTATTAACGCTAAACTTTACATAGCCGCAAAGAACGCGCAGAGAACAGATTCACCTGCTTTACGTTTCGTACACATGCCAGATCGGTACTTTGACTACACTTTTTTTGCCAACCCTCTAGCGCGTCAAGCAACCAACACTTACAGAGGAGTAATTCTGCATGAGGTGACAGAGCTTCATAAACGGATTGACTATGAAACAAGAAGAAGAAGCGAACTTCATCGCCAGCTCGATCAACTCACCCAGGCCCCTGCTTTTCTTGGTAACAGCACGCTTCTTAAAAAAACAGTGGAACATGGTATCTCCATGCTAAAAACTACTCTTCCCCTTTTGATACAGGGGGAAACAGGAACAGGAAAAAGCACACTGGCATCATATCTGCACTCTGTGATCTCCGCACCCCGTAAACCATTTGTTACCATGGACTGTTCTACAATTCCACATGAATTATTCGAGAGCATACTCTTTGGTCATGTCCGAGGTGCTTTTACCGGTGCTCATAATGATTCACGTGGTTTACTAGAAAATGCAAATAACGGAACAGTTTACATCGATGAAATACAGAACCTGTCCCTGACAGACCAAGCAAAACTTCTTCATGTTCTTCAAGAAAAAAAGATAAGCAGGGTTGGTTCTTCCGATCAAATCACGCTGTCACTCAGATTTATCATATCATCAAATGAAGACTTGAAGGAAAGAGTAAAGGCCGGCACATTTCGTGAGGATTTGTATTATAGAATTTGCGGGGTACTTCTACGCATGCCGCCACTACGTGAACGGCTTGAAGATTTGCCTGATTTATGTGCACACTTTCTTAAATCAAGCAGCCGAGATCTTGGAAGGCGTATAGATGGACTTTCAGCTGAGTGTTTTGATCTTCTTTCCGCACATAACTGGCCAGGCAATGTCAGAGAACTACAAAATGTTCTTATTCATGCTGCAATCTTCTCAACTGGGAATATAATCACCCTTTCGGACTTGCAACGTGCAATGGAAATCACTCCATCAGCCTCAACAGAACAAATAGAAAAAGGCATTGGACGCATTTCGAAAAAACAGTTCACAACATCATTAAAAAACAATCGGGGACAAGTAATTAAGGTAGCCAAGGAACTGGGTGTTACCCGCCATACCGTATATTACAATCTAAAAAGATTTGGACTAATCTTATCAGACTTTCGCTGATTGACAACACTCAAAGCAAATGATTTCTGTTTAAACTACTTTGAATACACAATCCTTTTACACAGTTTTTTGGCACCCTGCTGAACTACGACCATGTACATGCCTGCAGAAATGTTTTTTGCATTCCATACAACACTGCCGCGATTCAGTTCACTCGTAAGATCAGCAACCATTTTTCCGGTTGTATTATAAACTCTGATCGAAACCTTCCCGCTATTCATTCCTTTAAGTGTCAATGCCACAGAAGGATTAAATGGATTTGGACATGCTATTATATTTGGAGACTCGTTCGCCGATACAGATTCTTCCGCAGCATCATGGACTGTAAGTCCAGGTACATTGTCCAGTTCATATTCCATCTGTACACGGACAATTCGGGCATTAATAGCATCTGCAATGTATACATAATCCTCGGAGGCTGCAACTGAGGTAATCCAGCCAATTGGAATATCCACAGATGAACTTGTCTCTCCCGGTCCGCCGAGACGACCGCGTGAATCTGTGTTGCCATACTTGCCGAATGTCAACACGGTATTCCCGGCATTATCGGATATCGCAACCTGGGATGCTGCAGCATTTGGTATAAACAGACGACCATACGGATCCAAGTCGAAGTAGGGGTTACGGCAGTTGCAAATAGATGAGTTATCGCCCGCCATTAAACCGAAAGGCTGCGGATATGTAAAGGATTGTCCTGTTACACCTGCTACGCTACGGTAACTTGTACCTGTAATTGTTCCTGTGCCTCCAGCTGGAAATTTCATTATGGTTCCGCCAAAACCTGTAAATGCGTTATCATTCTCAAGACCTGCAGGAATTAATGTAGAAGCTTCACGTTTATTAATCCCCACATAAAAATTTCCGGCCGGGTCATACTTTACACAGTTCATAAGCACTCTGTAATTTGTCTGCGGATTTGTCAGTGTTATAAGAGGCTTTCCTTTGAATGTTGTGTCAGTATATCCTGTATCTGGAAACTCCCGCAGGTAAGCGTACTCTTCAAATACCGCTACCTGTTTCTGCCAGCCTACAGCAAGACCTCGATGATTCATGCCGATATCGCCTCCTTCATATCCGATTCCACAGCTTAAGATCTGTTTGCCGGTATTTGCATATATTGCAGGAGCAGGAGCGGTATCATTTGTAAATCGTATTGCAGGAACAGTAAAAGATGGGTAGCCTTCATATCCAGCAGGAACGCCATACAGCAAACCATTAGGTGCAACTGTAAGATTATCAAGAAAGAAAGGCGTTTTCGCAGCTGTCTGCATTTTCTTTGTAATTGGATTCTTCCAACTTGTTATCGCGAAGTTTACAGCATATGAACGTGCCCCTCTTGTCCAGAATATGTTCTCGTTCTTTCGATCAACGGCAATTCTTTCAAATGTAAGTGACCCGTTTATGTTCTGTGAAAAGTCGCGTACAAGATCCAATGTAGTACCATTATCTGCATAGCTTCTAATTCCAATGGTCTGGTAACCAACGTATAAGGTGGGTTGACCTGAACCTTCTACGAGGGCAAGAGAAGGAGTGGCAGGCTGATATCTGCCTGTATTAACAACACTTGTAGTTATAAGCACGGAAGCCATCTGAGTAGGGTTGTTTCTCCATCCTGTAAACTTTGCTAGACTCAGCACACCGCTTCCTCGACGCAACACGTATACTGCACCTGTTTTTTTACTTACTGCCACTAGATCAGGAGATGTACATGGAATAGAGCCAAGAAGAGTTGCATTTGTATCATACACACTAACCCTTTTATGCAGACGGTCACAAACAAACACATGGCCTGAGTCATCAATTGTGACTCCATGGATTGCAGAGAAATTACCAGCACCTGATCCTGTCATCAGTTTTGTTGCACGTTCTGCCGCACTTACAGGCACTGAGTCAATCTTAAGCCACTTTGTGGCAATTCCTGTTGCCACATCAAGCTTCATGACCTGTCCATCTGCCCAGAAGCCCGTTGTGTCGGCACTTGAAAGGAAATAGTAGCCGTCAATGCTTCCGTAAAACCAGCCAGAAATATATAGATATTTCGGATTAGCTGAAGCTGTAACATAGTTCGGTCCGAATGGTGGCTGTGTAAAGGTTGTTCCGCTCTGCGGAGGACCGGCTATAAGCGTTTGAGGAGTGGTTGTGCATGAACCATTCTTGCCAAAAACCTGTTTCTGCAGACCTGAGGATACTATGAAATCACCATTTCCATTAAAAGCAAGAAGCTGAGCATCTGTGTTATTCAGAAGGCTGTTCATAATCCTGGGATTAACAGCCCTGTCAGCAGAAATCTGCGTTGTCTTTGGAACCCAGCCGAATGAAAGCTTGTTTACTCCCGCCGTGGATAGTGATTCTGCAGGAAGATCCGGAGAAGGGGGGAAAATTGTTTTCTGATATTGTCCAGATGCTGAATACTTTCTGAGGAATGTTGCACAAGTCGTACTGCTTGAACCAGCTTTGCCAAGAATGTACACCGACCCATCTTTATCCGGTAAAACACTCATTGTTCCCTGATTATACGCATACAATTCTTCACCTACAATATTTGCAAGTTTTGTACTCATACCAGCACGAACTCGTACTGATAGAGAATCAGGGTTTAGTACTTTTCTACCAAAATCATCACGACCATTCCATGTTAACACTTGGTCGAGAGTGCTCGCTGTCAGAGGGGGAGGTGGATTCGTTCCAAGTTTTCCTGCTGCCAGATGACGAATTACTGAAGAATCTTTTACGCTAACAATAGAGATTTCAACATCAGTATAAGCTGATACAGAAAAAGATATTCGATATAAAGAATCATTAACACGGGTCATAGCGGGCTGCTGCGTAAAGGTAAGATTTGCAGATAACACGAAAGAAATCAGAAACAACATTCCAATCAACATGTATCGTATGATCATAATACCCCCTTTTATGGCAAACGTTTGTTCATTCAATAAACTAACACAAAAACAGGGGTTTGTCAAATCTTTTTTAGAATGGCGAAATTTTCAAGAATTGGCTAAACTGAGTATAAATGAAGTATTAAGCATCCTGCCATTTACATTGGCGTCGATACCCTCATTCAGAGTCATAAGCTTACTGAAGGTTTTTTCAAAAACATTAACTGGAAGTCTTGACGCGTTACCGCGAAGTCTTTGTGAAAGAGAGCCTGCACCAGGCTCCCCTGTTCTCTGGATTCTTGAAACTTCACGAAGCAGAATTGAAACAATCTTTATTCTTTTTTTAGCAACAGAGAGGGGAGAATCAAGTTTGGCTGCAAGTTTAAGCCCCTCTTTCAGCTTTGGATCTGCAAGCCAATTTATGAACTCAAAGGCTTCCTCAAGCAGCTCTTCGTTGCTCTCCATCTCCTGAACAAGAAAGGCGTTGTGAAGTGAGCCGATGGATAATGATGCCGCTTCATTCGCCTTGGCTGGAGTCATATCGCAGCGTGTTGTTAAAAAGCTGGCAATATCCTGATCGGGAAGAACATTAAATTTCAGCATCTGGCATCTTGAGCGGATAGTCGGAAGCAGAGCATTCGGTCTTGATGTAATAAGGAGAAATCTGACATACTTAGGTGGTTCTTCAAGAGTTTTCAAGAAGGCATTGGCAGGTGCAGCATCCATTAGATCTGCATCGGGAACTATGATGACCATATACTTCGATTCTGACGGAGGCATCTGAACCATTTCAGTTATCTGCCTAATTTGCTCAATTGATATTTCTCTGTTCTTATCTGCAAAGTTGGTATCTATAGTTGATGGATGGAATGGATCACTGACAATTGACTTGGCGGCTTCAGCCTGAAAATTCATATAGAGGGTTTCCCAACCACCTTTTTCATCACCTTCACCCTTCTTCTCCTTCAGACCGATCTCTTTGCCCACCTTTTTAAATGCATCAAGACTGACAAAAGGAAAGACAAAACGGAAGTCCGGATGTGCATATGCGCCAATCTTCCTGCACGATGCGCAAGTCATGCAAGGACGCTCATCAACATTTTCAGATCGGCAGAGAATTGCGTGGGCAAAATGGAGAGCGAGAGCGCATTTACCAACTCCTTCAGGACCGCTTAACAGATAGGCATGATGCATCCGTTCGCTTTTCATCGCCTGGTCAAGAATGCGGAATGGAGTATTTTCAGAAATGACAAATCTCATTTACTTCACTCCAGCCAGTCTGTGGGATCAAGAACCTGACGTTCTCGGCGAAGTTCAAAATGGAGCTTGGCACCATCGGCTGATGCGGAACTGCCCGTTACACCAAGAGAAGAACCGGCCTTAACTTTGCCGCCCTTGGATACAGAAACCCTTGCCAAATTTGCATATAAAGTATAAAAACCGTCCGAATGTTCCACGATTACAAAATTTCCAAAACTTCCCATAACTCCTGTATGTGCAACTTCACCCTCTGCGACAGAACTTACCTGTGCTCCTTCTGCAGTTTCAATATCGATGCCGTAATTGATAGTTTTAGTATTGTAAACCGGATGCACATTTGTACCGTAAGGTTTACTGATTGACCCTTTCGCAGGCCAATTCAGCTTTCCGTGAAGTTTTCCGAAATCTCCATAGTCCCCGGACAGCGGTTTGCTGCCGCTCTTCTTTTTTCTGGTGCTGCCAAGCGAGGCAATAATCCTATTAATATCCGCCTGCCTCTGCTGAAGCTCTTTCACCTGTTTTAAATATTCGCTCTTTTTGCCCTTTACTTCACTTAAGATCTTTGTTCTAGCTTCCTTCTGTTTTTCAAGCACAGCCTGCTGACTTTCTCTCTCTTTTATAATTGCATGAACATCATCAAGCCTGTTTTCGAGACGGACCTTTGTATTCTCGAAATCCTTCTGCTTTCTGGTAATCCCTTTTATCAAGGCTCTGTCGCTTTCAGCTATATACCTGAAAAGCGCATTGCGGCGGAAATAATCGGAAATCGACCCGCTGTTAAAAAGAAGATCCAGTTCATCGAATCTTCCCTTTTTATAGATGCTGCGCATTCTCTCGCGCAGGAGACCTTTACGCTCTGTAAGACTGTTGGATGTTTTAACAAGAATCACCTGAGTATAGTCAATATCCTTAACAAGCGCCTTCTCCTGATCGTCAAGCTTTTTCATATACCGTGTTATAAGCGCAATATCGTTATCTATTCTCTTCAGCTTGCGCATTAAATTACTCTCTTTTGAAGAGAGCTTATTTATCTCTGCTCTGTTTTTCGAAATCTCATCACGGATAGACTCAAGCTCTTTACGCCTGTCGTCAATATCTGTATTTGCAGCAATAAGATTCACTGTCAGCAATAAAAAGATAAGAAGGCGAATTACCATTTTTTAAAGATGCTCTTCAGTTGGGATGGAACGGAAACTGGCAACAACACCGAGGGAAAGACCCAACCCCAGAAGAAGCGGCACAAGAAGCAGATTAAAATGCGCCGCTGCATAAAAGTGCTTTGCTGCCATCACTGAAATAAAGAGAACGATTGTGGAAAGTGCTCCTCCGCACAGACCTTGAATAGCACCGCTTATTATAAAAGGAATTCTGATTGCAGATTCGGGAGCACCGACAAGAGCGAGCACCCTTATATGTTCATGCCTTGACTGATATGCAATTCTTATGGTGGAAAAAACTGTAAAGAAAATTGCCAGCGAGAGAATGATAAATGCAGCCAGTGAAACACCGGCAAAAATTTTGCGGACCTTTTGAAGAAGGGGTACCCATCCGCGGATTTCACTCACATCATCAACACCCGAAATACCTTTTAAGCCATTTCTTATTACAGAAAGGCGATCCGGTTCTCTGTAGTCAGGTATAATTGAACATTTAAAAGAGGCTGGCAGAGGATTTCCATCAACAGCCTGCATAATTTCGCTGCCAACTTCCTTTACAAAGATATCATACGCGTCCTCTTTGGAAACATAACGGACATTCTTTATTCCAGGAGTAGCCATTATTTCCCGATGCACCGCAGCGGTATCCACCTTGCTGTCCTCAAGAAAGACCTCAATAGTAATTCGCGACTCAGCCTGTTTTATCACTCTGTTGAGATTAAGAAATACAGTGAGAAAAACTGATGCAAAAAAAAGTGAGATTGCGATATTAACTATCACTGCGAATGTCATAAACTTGTTAAAAAACAGACCTCGCAAAGCCTCCTGAAAAACAAATGATGCACGACTCATATTTTTAGAGTACTCCTTCTTATCTGTCCTTAATGGCTTTTAACAGTGAATCCGCAGTGTTAAATTGCGGAGAGCTCTGGGGAACACTTTCGAGATAACGGCGGGCACTTACAAAGTTACCCTGTTCAATTTCAAACTTTGCATGATCAATTTTAGCCGTATCAGAAGAGCAGCCTGCAAAGAGTGCAATACATATAATAGATAACAGTAGTGTTTTCATGCTCGATAAAATACAGTGGGGAAGCGCTGCTATGCCAACACTTTTATCATTAACCTGCCACCTTTCCTG
>JAEUSG010000740.1 GCA_016788315.1 Fibrobacterota bacterium
AGTACGCTGGATGGTGGATGGCGACAAAGGAAACAGCTGCCTCATTCGCATTAGAGCAAACGATGATGCTGCATGGTACAAGGTTGAGAGCACCACCTGGCTTGATACAACGTCGGAAGGGCCGCAGGATAGTCCAAAACCAATTCCACTTACCGATCCATATGAGACAATCGAAAGAATGGTCAACAATAAATGGCAGGATCTAATTCTTTACAGATCGGAATATAGGCTTCCCTACTATAAGACCGGTGGTTCAGTACAATCAATAACAGCTGAAGTTGCAAAGGGCAGTGATTTCAAAGTGGGAATGGCAAACAGATTCAGAGGTAACACCTGTTATGCACTTGACCCAGCTGGCAAAACAACCAGAGCAACCTACTTTTCACTCGGTGGACAGGAGTTTGCAGTAATCTCAAAAACATGTATACGTCAGTTGAATGACACAACAGAAAAGATACGTCAGGCGGTAGCCGATTCATTAGCAATTCCAAAATCTCATGTTATAATAAATTGGGATCACACACACTATTCTGATTGTGGTGAAGCACTTGCAGATTCATGTGTTGCAGCGGTACGCCTGGCAAAGGCAGCTGCACGACCTGCAGTTATGGCCTGGAAGCGCGTCTCAATGGGACCTGGTTACAATTTTAGAAGATCCGGACAATCTCCCACTGGAATGACAAGCGCACCCATTGACGACAGCTACTGGTGCCTCTTCTTCAAAGATACAGCCGGTGCACCTATAGGCGCATGGCTTCGATTCAGCGGACACATCGGCGGACAGCTCAACAGCGCAATCTGCGACTCTGTAGCAGCCGCTTTTGGCGGTTGTGGTCAGTTCTTTCAGGGAGGTGCAGGAACACACAACGTGTGGGACAACTATAATGCCAACGCAAATCCTACTGCGGCACGTCCCGGTACGTGGAGTGCATCAAAAGCACGAGAGGTTGCAATGGCTCAATTGCCGGAACTGACATTCAAGAGTGTAGACAAAATGGGGATAGCATATGCATGGGATGCAGTTCCACTAACAGGTACTGTAATGGTAAATGCCTGGGTAATTGGCGATTTAAATCTCCTCTGTTTTGCGGGCGAGTCTCCAGCTGAACAGCAGCTTTACATTGCTGCACGTATGCACAATTCACCAAACACCATGCCTATTGGTTACTCCAATGGCGGCGGAGGAACCTATTACTACTGGGGGCATGACCTAACAAGCAAAAACAATCCTGTGCAATGGCCCAACCACGATGGAAAGGATCAGGTTATAAGAAATGCCGAAACAACTTTACGCTGCATTAACATTATAAGAAACATGTTTTAACCAATGCGTACTCTTTTATTACTTTCATGGTTATGTAGCTTTTCTGTTGCTCTAACAGTTCAGAATATAACTGTGACAGCTAAAGATTCGACTACTGCATCAGGCAAC
>JAEUSG010000764.1 GCA_016788315.1 Fibrobacterota bacterium
AAATAAATTAGTTAATGATCCTTCCGCAGGTTCACCTACGGAAACCTTGTTACGACTTTTGCTTCCTCTAAATAACATGGTTTACTCAACTTCTCATAATTCAACTTAACCCGAGAGTTAAGTATGAATCACAATCCGACGAGTTCACCGGATTATTCAATCGGTAGCAGCGACGGGCGGTGTGTACAAGGGGCAGGGACGTAATCATCGCAATCTGATGAATTACGATTACTAGGAATTCCTTGTTCAAGATAAATAATTACAATTATCTATCCCAAGCACGATCAACGTTGAAGATTAACCATTCCTACAGGAAAAGTAAATTTCAAACAAGTTGAAATAACTTGATGAGTTGATCATTGTAGCGCGCGTGCAGCCCAGAACATCTAAGGGCATCACAGACCTGTTATCGCCTTCACTTCCTTTGGTTTAAAAACCAATAGTCCCTCTAAGAAGTAAATCTTACTTTGATAGATCAAAATAATCACTATTTAGCTGGTAAAGGTCTCGTTCGTTATCGGAATTAACCAGACAAATCACTCCACCAACTAAGAACGGCCATGCACCACCACCCATTTAATCATGAAAGAGCTATCAATCTGTCAATCCTTCAAATGTCTGGACCTGGTAAGTTTTCCCGTGTTGAGTCAAATTAAGCCGCACGCTCCACTCCTGGTGGTGCCCCTCCGTCAATTCCTTTAAGTTTCAGCCTTGCGACCATACTTCCCCCAGAACCCAAAAACTTATGATTTCTCACAAGGTGCATAAGGAGAAGTATCAATTAACCGAAATTAATTGAAATATACTACTCATATCCCTGGTCGGCATAGTTTACAGTCAAGACTACGACGGTATCTAATCGTCTTCGATCCCTTAACTTTCGTTCTTGATTAATGAAAACATCCTTGGCAAATGCTTTCGCTTTAGTTCATCTTAAGTGGGTCCACACATTTCACCGCTAACCACTTAATATGAATGCCCCCAACTGTCCCTATTAATCATTATTTGATTAATTCAAACCAACAAATAGATTATCAAATCCTATTCTATTATCCCATGCTAAATCTATTCAAAGCCCCAAGAGGCTGCTTTGAACACTCTAATTTACTCAAAGTAAATTAACTAGAACCCCACTTCAATAAAATAATGTTATCCCAATTTAATACTTCAAGTTTTTACACTCTGGTACTAAAAAAGGCATTATTCTACCAAAGTTCCACTGGCTAGGTGATATCCCATACAATTAAGTACAGAATAGAGTATCTAGTAGATAAGAATTAAGCAAGCAGTTTAAAATCAATTAAACCAAACTTGTAATAATTCTAAGTTCAACTACGAGCGTTTTAACTGCAACAGTATTAATATACGCTATTAGAGCTGGAATTACCGCGGCTGCTGGCACCAGACTTGCCCTCTAATTGTTACTCAATAAGGGTTTTGGATTGTTTCCATTCCAATTGTACTAAATAAAATTTAATACATTAGTATTTTTTGTCACTATTTCGGGAAGATATTCCCATTGAATAATTTACGCGCCTGCTGCTTTCCTTAGAAATAGTAGCCATTTCTCATGCTCCTTCTCCAGGATCGAACCCTAATCCTCTGTTACCCGTAAAAACCATGTTAGTACAATACACTAACATCAAGTTGATAGGGCAGAAACTTGATTGATACATCGCCGGTGCAAGACCATGCGATTTGTTCAGTTATTGTGATTCACCTAATAAATCCCTGAGAGGATATTGGTTTGGTATCTAATAAGTGCAAATCCTTCCGTAAAGTCAGATTCTTATGCATGTATTAGCTCTATGTTACTACAGGTATCCATGTAGTGCTGAACGCGTATCTATCAAATAAACTATAACTGATGTAATGAGCCATTCGCAGTTTCACTATATAAATTCAGTTCATACTAACACATGC
>JAEUSG010000780.1 GCA_016788315.1 Fibrobacterota bacterium
TCGTCGTTCATCTCGGTGAGCCCTTGGTAAGTGTCCTTCCAGATCAGCTTAAGTTTCTTCTTTTCAGACAAGTTTGGAAGTTTGATATACTCAACAACAAGCCTATCAAGTGCATCAAAGTCTTCCATGTAGGCTGCATACATCAAATTTGTCAAACCTGTTTGAGAAATGGACAGATCCAGTTTCGTTTTGACATGAAACAAATGATGATCAAATCCCTTCAGAATCTTCAAATGTATCAATTTATTCAAGCCTAGAAGCAATCGATTCCTTCAAACTCGATACAAGTCAGAGTTTCTGGAAGATATTCAAGCAGACTTCCAAGACGTGACTCATAGCCAGTGATGGAAACAGTTTTGAGGCCTTTCAGTTGGGGCAGAATGACTTCATGAGGCCCCTCAGATGTCCCATACTCACCAACATTACAATAGCGACTGATTCCAAACGGAGAACACAGTTTGAGAGTCAACAGACGGTTTCCAACATGCAAAAGCTCTACAATCGATAGGGCATCAAGCAAGTCACAGATAGAGCCAAGAACAGCGTCTTCAAGTTCATTGATACAATTGATGGAACTCATGTCAAAATCAACAAGTCTTGAAGGAACAAATCAGAAGAATTGTTTTCAAACAAAAGAAATCACCTATTTCAGGCCTTAAACGATATCAATCGTAGCAACGAACAACAAATGTGCTACCAATCAATATAGTCTAGCTCAGGAACGATACCAACGATGTGAGACTTCGACAGAACCCTTGAACGTTGAGTGACAATTTGGTTTCTGTTTTGAGGTCTCCAATGCAAGTCTTAACTCCAGGTATAGGCACAAACAGGTCACAATTCACCAGAGGTGCAAGAAACCTTGATATGGAGAGACGAAGTATCCAAGGTGGACTGAACGAGCAGATGCTTTACATTCCTTGCTCTTCTTTCAACTCGAATAATGGACTGCAACATTTTTCAACTTTTCTCCATTGGTTTTATACGCTCTGTAGGCATTATGAGACTACATTCGCGTCAGTTTTGGATTTCCTGTGATGAAATGCACTAAATGAGCCAAAATAGCAAGGTTGTCGAATTCCCTGCACACCAGACGGCGTCGATCGAAAACTTTGTGGTCATATTTAACGTGAACAATTCCATTCACCACTATAACCAACTTTTAATTGCCAATCTATCTTAGTTCACAATGAGAAGGTCTTCCTTGCAAATACACAATAAGCAGCCATAATACGATGTTTTTAAGTTGAAGCACTTAAAATCACATTTTTTTTAGTTCAACCACCTCTAATAGCATTAACCTGAGTCTAGAATTGTATTATGCAGCATTTTTCATCCTAAAGATGCCCACTGACACCCGAAAAACACAATACAGAGTCAGAAACAGCATTTTTT
>JAEUSG010000790.1 GCA_016788315.1 Fibrobacterota bacterium
TGTAACAGCTCTTCCGACCATCATCCCCATTTGAGGCATGAAGTCTCTAGTCTCTTCTTTGTTGAATGCTTCTTTAGATGCATCCCGTTTCGTGATCTGTTCCCAGCCATTATATACGGTTGGCGTGTTCCATCTTTTTAACTGAAGCATGTCGGCGTGGTTAACCATGATACACTCCTTTTAATTGAAAAACAACTATCCGCACTAAGATAGTAAAAAAGCTGTATTTGTGCAACTAAAACGATTTAGCTTGGCCTGTCACCGCTTTTTTTATATAATATTAACAGTGTAGAATTTTTTATAGACAAAAGAAATGGAAGAAAAATGCGCTTAGTTGTACTTGATGGATATGCTTTAAATCCTGGAGATCTTTCCTGGGAGGCATTGAAAAGTTTAGGTGAGTGTACCATTTACGATCGAACATCCTTGGAAGATATCGTTAAAAGAGCAATTGATGCCGATGTAGTACTCACTAATAAAGTTCTATTATCTAAAGAGACAATCTCCAGCTTACCAAACCTTAAATATATTGGGGTGCTTGCAACAGGGTATAATGTTGTAGATGTGGATGCTGCCAGGTTGCGTAAAATTCCAGTTACCAATATTCCCGATTATGGTACAGAGTCTGTTGCACAAATTGTCTTTGCGCATATATTAAACCTTACGCAAAGAGTTGAGCACCATGCTAATACTGTCCGTAATGGTGTATGGTCAAATTCAAAAGATTTCTGCTACTGGGATTTTCCACTAATTGAGCTCTCGGGTCTTACTCTTGGTGTCGTTGGTTATGGACGCATTGGGCAGGCAGTAGCAAGGATCGGTAAAGCGTTTGGAATGACGATTGTCGCCTATAATCCATCACAGGTAAAAGCTGATCGGCTTAATGGAACAGAGATTAATTCCATAGAAAACCTCTTCTCTGTAAGTGATATAGTCTCTTTGAATTGCCCACTGAATGAAGACAATAAAAAATTCGTAAATGCTGCACTGCTTTCAACTATGAAGAATAGCTCTTATTTGATTAATACTGGTAGAGGGGCGCTAATTGATGAAGCTGCATTAGCAGATGCTCTTAACAACGGAACAATAGCAGGGGCAGGACTCGATGTATTGGATGGAGAACCACCTAAACATGATAATCCTCTTTTGAAAGCAAAAAACTGTTTTATAACTCCGCATATTGCTTGGGCTACACGTGCAGCAAGAAATCGACTGTTGAATACAGCAATTAACAACATAAGAGCATTTGTCGCAAAGGTCCCGGTAAATGTGGTTAATGGCTGACTGTAAAGCCAATGCTCCTGCTTTTAGAAGAGCTTTAGCACACTCATCAGTTGTTGATCCTGCAGTGAAGATTTCTCTCTAAATCCATAATGCAACACATTGGGACACAGATAGAGCAGCTAAAAAAGAAAAGATTGTTCACAAAATAGAACGATATTTTATCAGTTCTCTAAACTTAGATTGCTTTTTACGCTAGTATTCGCGATATTGTGTTCACGTAAATATGGAGAATTTATATGAACTCGATTTATGAATATTCAGATTACCGTAAATATCTGAAAGAATATTATGAGTTTAACAAAGCTCAAAACGGTAATTTTTCGTATCGTTATCTATCAATGAAGGCTGGAATAAATTCAGCTTCTTTTTTCAAGGCTGTCATTGAAGGTGAACGCAATTTAACTAAACAGACCATATTGAAGACTTGCGTTGCAGTAAAACTCACTGACAAAGACGCTGAATACTTCGAAAATCTTGTATTCTTCAATCAAGCCAAAAGCTTGAAAGAAAAGAACGTTTACTTTGATAAACTCATTCAATATCAAAAACTGAAGAGCCATAAAATTGTCAATGCTGCAGAATACGCTTTTTATGAGGAATGGTATCACCCGGTTATTCGAGAACTTGCTCCGCTTATAGATTTCAAAGATGATTTCGAATTATTAGCATCAAAAATTTCGCCGGTAATTCTACCTAAACAGGCAAAGGCATCTGTGAATCTGTTGTTGAGACTGGGCTTCTTGAAAAAAGAGCGAGGACGATACCACCAAACTGATCCCGTAATAACATCCGGCAATTCAATACGGGCACATCAAATAGTCAATTTTCAAATTAAGATGCTGCAGCGGGCGATTGAAGCGTATGAAAGTTGTGCTGTTGAAGAGCGGATGATGTCATCAACAACAGTTGGTATTTCAAAAGAGGCTTTCGAATACTTTAAGAAGAAAATCAGAGAATTGCGTTCACACTTATTAGAAATAGCCCGGACTGATGAAAAGAGTGATAGGGTATATCAAATGAACATCAACCTCTTTCCCGTTACGAAAACCAATTAAAGGAAATCAGATGTATAAACAAATCTATAATCTTGCTCTACTTTTAACGCTTGCAGTTTTCTTTTCCTGTACAGAAAACCCTACAATTGCTGGTGGTGGTTCAGATACAGAGAATGGAATAACAGGTTCACTTTATCAGACTAATGGAGCGCCAGCGCCTGGTGTAACAGTGACTCTCTATTCAGCCAATTATACTCCGCTCTCGAAATTGGATATGGCAAAGGCTGCTGGAAATCCAAGTCTTGGAACTGCTGTTACTGATAGCAAAGGGCAGTATCGTATTAATTTACCGGTTAAAGGAACTTATAATATTATAGGTGCGGCCAATGACAATAGATCTGTTTTTATTGACAGCGTTGTAGTACCTGATACTTCATCTGTTTACGTTGATCCGGATACAATTCGTGCTTCTGGCGGTATTCATGGCTTTACATATATGGTTGGCAAAGATAGTTTAAGTCAAATTCGAGTTACGCTATATTTGCCAGGAACGGGTTTTCTAGTGAAACCTAATATTGGTGGTGAGTTTTCTTTTGCA
The DNA here is from genome assembly GCA_016788315.1 of Fibrobacterota bacterium. Classification (GTDB taxonomy): domain Bacteria; phylum Fibrobacterota; class OXYB2-FULL-49-7; order OXYB2-FULL-49-7; family JAEUSG01; genus JAEUSG01. The sequence goes on from JAEUSG010000790.1 coordinate 2,878, forward strand.
AATGTTCCATCTGGAAAATATCGTTTGTACATTGATCCCACTTTTACTGAATATCAGGTTAAGTTTCTAAATGTTGAAGTGAAACCAAATCAGATTACAAATCTTGATACGATAAATATTTACAGTAATACAATGACAGGAATTCCATATATAAATGCTGGTTCAGATGCAACAGTTGCTATGGGTGATACAGTCACTCTTAGAGGTAGTGCTTACGATCCTTTTGGAAAAATAATCAGAATGGAATGGGATGTGGGTAATACAGGAACATTTATCTCAACAGTAAGCGGGATAGTTTCTTTCGTCACTAATTCAAATCAAATTAGCAATACAAAATGTATCTTCCGTGTAGTTGATTCTGATTCTCAGTATGTATATGATACGGTCTCTGTTTTTTCAGTAGTGGCTCAACCAGTTGCAGTAACAATATCGAATGTTTCGGCTGTTTCCGGACAAATTATCCATCTAAGTGGGAGCAAAAGTTATGCTTACCTTAAAGCCATATCAAAATTCGAGTGGGATATTGGAAATACTGGTAACTTTATTGAATGCAACAATGGCGATACCAACTTGTATCTTGGGAATAATATAGTACAACATGACAGTACTGTTCTTTGTGTTTTAAGGGTTACAAATATTGTCGGGAACAGGTCGATCGCGATTTGCTCGTTGAATATTGCTGGTGTAAATTTATTGTCAATACCAGCCGGGAGTTTTGTTATGGGCAAATCAGGAATTACTGAAATATCTCCAAGTCGTACTGTTTCATTGACAGCATTTTCAATGCAAGCTACTCCTGTAACCCAAAAACTATTCAAAGCTGTAATGGGCTATAATCCATCATACTTCATAGGTAACAATAAACCAGTGGAACAAACTACATGGTATGAAGCTGCAATGTTTTGCAATAAACTGAGCAAAATCCATGGGTACGATACTATTTACAGTAATGTTGATTCATTAACAAACAACGCAAATATTGATTACAATAAAAATGGATATAGATTGCCAACGGAAGCAGAATGGGAATATGCATGTCGAGCAGGTACTACATCGAACTTTTTTTGGGGCAAAAACAGTTACCCCAATCCATTAAGTGCATCTGATTCTGCAGAAATTAACAAATATGTAGTATGGGGACAGCAAACTAGTGGTACTGCTGATGTTGCTTCAAAGTTGCCTAATGCATTCGGCATTTATGATATGGGGGGAAATGTATGGAATTGGTGTAATGATTGGCGATTGGGTCAGAATGGATCCTATGTAGGGCTGTCGTTAATTGATCCAATAGGTTTACAGAGCGGTGAAATTCGTGTTAGACGTGGTGGTAGCTGGTACGATGATTATGGTTATGCCAACTCTGGATGGCGGTGTTATTGGGTAAGTATCGCAAGTTGTTGTAGGTATGGAACGGAAGGTTTTAGGGTTGTTCGAAGACCGTAATTTTTTTTAGATAGTAGCAGTGTTGACAAGCTTTAATAAACCTTTACGTTTTACAATATTCTTATAATCCCATTGAATCTTTATCGATTCAGCCAACTATTTTTTTGACTAGATTTACATTAGTTTCATCTAAGTGCGTAATGTCGAGGTAAGAGTGGAGCTTATTTGTAATACAACAGCAGGATCGAACTTTAATAAAACATTTTATGGGTGTGGCGTGATAGCGATTATTGTAATTTGCCGTTTATTTGGACCATAATGCCAAAATATTCGATATGCTGCTGGTGTATTCTGCTCTGCATAAGCTTCAAATATTTCTTCCCCATTTTCACCTTGAAGGCTGTCATATTTGTGTGTCTGCAATCCTGGATGGCGGGGGTTTGATACTAAGAGACGGATTGCTTTACTTACTGCCTTGTATCTTTTTGTAAGACTCCTGTCTTTTTTTAGTGCAAGTAGTTGTTCTTCAGCAGTAGAAGTGATCCGGATTTCAAAAGTCAAAATTACTCCT
>JAEUSG010000035.1 GCA_016788315.1 Fibrobacterota bacterium
TGCGGTCGTTCTACTTGATGAAATCGAAAAGGCGCATCCTGACGTATTCAACATACTTCTGCAAATACTTGATGCCGGCCACCTTACCGACAGCTATGGTAGAAAGGTCAACTTTAAGAACACAATAATTATCATGACCAGCAACGTTGGAACGAGAGACCTTCGTAAAAATACATCGTTCGGATTCGGCAAGGATGATTCAATTTCCATTCAAGAAGCAATGGAGCAGAAGGTAAGAGATGAGGTAAAAAAAATCTTCAATCCAGAATTCATCAACAGAATTGATGACCTCATTATTTTCAAAAATCTTGACAAAAATGACCTGAGCAAAATCATTGATATTCTTGTTAAGGATGTTGAAAAGCATTTACAGAAGAAGAACATCACCATCTCGATTACCCAGACTGCTAAGGATCTTATTGTTGAAAAGGGTACTGAGCCCGGACTTGGCGCAAGACCATTGAAGCGGGCAATTGAAAGAATGGTCGAAGACAAACTGGCCGAAGAATTCATCAAAGGTAAGTTTGCAGACGGGATGACAGTAAAAATCACGAGAAAAGGTGACGAACTTGTTTTCTCTGAAAAAAAAGCTGAGTAAAAGATTTATTCTTAGCCTTGTGTTATCAGTCGCCTTTGTGGTGGTGATAATACAAGGTATAAATCTTATTCAGATAAACGATAACGTCCGGCTTATCATACTCAAGAAAGTTGCACCCTACCTTAACGGTCGCATCACTATTGAGCGATTGTCTATCGGCTGGTTCAAAGTTCATGTATCTGGCCTTTCCATAAACTCGACCGATGAATCGTATGATATAAAACTTAAGGACCTTGCAATCAGTTTTTTTCCAAAAAAGCTGATAAAAAATCGCTTTGACTTTACAAAAAGTGTTTCAACGATAGAGATAATTGAACCGCAGATAGCCTTAAGACTTGTTGAAACCACCCAATTACGGGAAACTGTCAATCACCCTCAGGAAAAACAGGTCAAGGAAAGAACGGTTCAGCAGCAGCCCTCGGCTCCCGCATTTGATCTACGTGCCTTTCCAGTGAATAGTCTAACAATACGCAAGGGGCTCGTTACTGTTCATGGGAAAAAGATGAAAGTTCTTTCAATATCTTCGATTGAGGGGCTCCTGTCTATTGACTCCGCAGGTTACAGTTTTTCGCTTAACGGCTCTTTCATGAATACTAACAAGAGTTTTGATATTGTCGGATGTGCAAACCCTGCATTTACAGAGTATGAATTCAACGGAAAACTCGATTCGGCTGTTGTCACTTCACCAATAAATACAGGTAACATCTTAATTTCAAACGGCTTAGTCTCAGCCTCTTTCCATTTTCACAAAAATTTATCAATGCCGCTTCAATTTTCCGATATTACTGCCGACTTTTACGCAGATGGAGTAAATGCTGTCATCACTGATTCAATCCATGTGAATGATATTCATGCTGCAGTTCACATACGGGACAATACAATTTTTATTGACAGATTAAACGCAAAATCATCCGGAATGGCGATAATCTCAACCGGTCATATTTCAAACTTATTCAACCCATGGTTTATGATCGACGTGGCCCTTTCCGGAAAGCCTGACGAGAATTCACCGATTGTTAACATGTTTCTTCCCGACTCAACCAGAGCAGGAAATATATTCTGCCGTTTAAACATAAGCGGTGACCCCGGAAATCCAGCTGTAACTGGTAACTTCACAATAATCGGAGCAGACTACAAAAAAAGAATTGCAATCCAGAAACTGGCTGGCTCCATTAAAACTGTGCATGATACTATTTCTATTCATTCCATCTACGGTACTCTGCAAAACGGCAGGATTAACGGCTCTGTACAAATTCCAATTAAAAAGCCGGAGAATACGGCGCTCTCATTGCAGCTAAAAGATGCCGGATTAAACGATGCGACAGCCGGAAAAATTCTATTCACTCAGCTTAACATTACCAGGACGGCTGCTGCGAATAAACCTGCATCACTGCTGTTCAAAGGGACATTGCGGTCTGAAAAACTGGATTTCGCTGGGAACATTCAGTTTTCAGTCGAGAAAAACCTCCACGACATGTTGATTACAGCCGGAAATGACTCAGCATCCATCGCTCTTGCCGGCAGACTAACTTCAACCGAAGAAGGCCCCAAAGGAAGGCTGCTGCTGACATTAAACAGAGCAAGACCTTTAACATCTGTCGGATATGACGATCTGCAGAATGCAGCATTCTCCGGAGATGCACATATCAATTTCACGGGAAAAGACATTCGATTTCTATCAACACAACGCATCAGCAGCAAGGCAATCAAAGGAACGGTTTATTTGACCGGCGGCTACGAAAAAGAGGGGCGACGGATTACAGCAAAGGCAGTTGCAGACTCCCTAGACCTCTTTGGTACAAAATCAGATCTGAATATCAACATAACACAAAAGGATGGCAGCCTCTCAATTTCTAAAATCAAGTTTGGCCAGTGGATTAACGGCAGCTTTAATATTGACAATAAAAACAATATCAACGGAAGCCTGAATCTGACAACCTTTGAATTCAAGAATATTGTGGTTGCAAGTAATGAATCAGAAGTGTCTTCAGATTTATATCTTAACGGCCAGCTTAACGGATATGTCACAATAACCGGCACGTCATCAAATCCATCAATAAATTCCTCTCTTAAACTTGTTAACGGCGAATTAGGCAAAGCAAAAAACATTACAGCAGGCCTCATTCTTAAAGGAGATAAAAGCTCCTTTCTGCTTAAAAACCTTCTTGTGGAAACAAAAGCTCAAAAACTGGTATGGTCAGACAGCATCCGATTCACAAATGGAATTCTCACCGGTCAAATCCAAAGCGGTAAAATCGATCTTGCTCAATTCTGGCCAGACACAACAGTAAACGGAACTTTTCTTTTTAAGATTGACGCATTAAGAAGAGGATATTCTGAAATACTTGTTATTGCAGAAAGAATCCGTTCAGGCTCGCTTTCGATAAACTCGTTAAAGGCTGAGCTTCTGGAACGCAACGGCGTTGCGGAAATCCGAAATTTCAGCTTTGCAACACCGGAATTAAGCGGTGAGATAAGCGGACGAACCACACTCCCCTTCACATCAAATTCGGCAGAAGAACGACGGGATACAGTTGACTTGTTGATATCCGCAAAAGGAAACATTCTCAAAGAGTTAACAGCATTCACACCTCTTTTCAAAAACAGATTCAACGCAAGAACTACAGGACAGGGAACACTTCAGCTAAGCCTGACAGGCACATCAAAAAGCCTTAATGTCCGCAGCGGAATAATTGATATATCAAAAGATCCAACTGCAG
>JAEUSG010000039.1 GCA_016788315.1 Fibrobacterota bacterium
AAAAGTACACTTGCAATTGCCTCGCAAATTGCACTTGTTTCGCATAAAACTGTTGTCTTTTCAGGAACACCTGACCAGTTTAAAACGTCTGAAAATGAAACTGTACAGAGTTTTGTAAATTCGTTGGAATAATTTATCTTAAGAGGCATATGGCAAGAAGAATTCATGTAGTATATAAAGAGTACTTTGTAGGGGCTTTCCTCATTTTGGCGACCCTTACTCTTATTGCGCTTATACTTGCCACTCTTGCTAAAAACGAATTTCTCGAAAAGAAATACTTTCTTAAAACAGTTTATCCAACCAGATCCGGTATGGCTGTCGGCGCAAAAGTTAAAATTGCAGGAATGACAATTGGCCAGATTTCAGATCTTTATTTCACTCCGGAATATAAAATTGAATTTGTTCTTGAAATTCAGAAACGCTATCAGCCGCTTATTCGTTCAAATTCCGTTGCAGCTCTTACTCAGGAAGGCTTTATCTCGGATAAAATTGTTGACATATCTATCGGTGATCAGAAACTTGATATGCTTGAAGACAACATGTATATCAATCCGAAACCTGAGGTTTTGAATATCGATTCTTTAATGGTAAAGGCTGTTAAAACGGTTGACAATGTTGCAGAGATTATTGATAGAATAAACCGTGGTGATGGCACTGTCGGCAAGATTCTTGTAAAAGAGGATCTCTACAACGACATCCGCGGAATATCTGGTGCTGCTGTTACTTCTACCGGTCATGTAAATAATCTTCTTACACAACTGAATACCACTGCCGATCAGGTAAACGGCATGCTGCGTGACCTCAAACCTGTACTTAAGAATGGCTCTGATGCCTCTGCTCAATTGCCAGGCATACTGGAGCGCGTTAAGGGTCTTCTCGATTCTGCCGCTCTTCTTGCAGGTGATGTACATGGTGTGACTGGAAATCTTCCGGCAGTTATGGGGCAGAGCCAGGATCTTATGGGTAATGTCGATGATATTATGGGGGCTGTAAAAAAAACCTGGCCGATAAGCTCTAAACTTGAACCTGCACCTAACGATCCCCCTCTCTTCATAGAGAAATAACAGATGAGAATTCTTTTAATAATATCCCTTGTCGCTGCTGCTACGCTGAGTGCCGCAATCGGCGAAGAGGCGTCAAATCACCATTTTAAGGGAAGAACAGTTCAGGCCATGCGAACCTATCTTGCAGGTCTTAAAAGTGCCATAGCAAGAGCAGATGTAAAAAGTGAAGTGTTATACCTCAATAACATAGCCGTTCTTTTTTCCTCATTAAACGAAACTGACTCTGCTAAGGTTTATCTCGATGCTGCTGCAAAAGCTGCAAAGCTTTCCGAGCCATTTACTGCAATTACAGCACTGAATAGAGCATTTCTTGAAAAAAAATATCTTCAGATCGATGCCATCAGTTTAAAACGGTGGGAAGACTCTCTTTCAGTATTTGAATCTGCGGCTTTATACACTGCTGCAGGAAGGATGGAATTGTCTGCTAATAAGCCTTCAGTGGCAGAGGAATATTTCAAACGTTCAATAAAACTTCTTTCAAAAGAGACTGGTTCTTATGGTTATGCCGATGCACTGTATAACCTCGGTATGACCCATCTCTCCCGTAAAGATTATGCCAAGGCCAATGCCTCTCTTGAAATGGCTCTTGACATTTTTAGGAAAAGCGCCTACACTGCCGGCATACGCAAATCACTTACCGCTCTGGCAGAATGCGCAACTACTACCGGCAAAACAGCCCAGGCAGAGCAGTACAAAATGCTGCTTGAGAGACTTCCGAAGTAAGGTACTCAATTCTGCGGTTTGTAATCTGAAACTAGTGAATGAAGTAAATCTTTGACTTCTGTTATTGATAATTTAAAAATACCACGCTCTTCAACTTCGCTGATTTTGTTAAGCAGTGCTGTGTCTTCTTCTGCGCTGTTGTCGATAACAAGAATTTTATCGTGAGGAGTGGTGCGCGTTCCTTCCAAATCGGTTAGAAGCTCTTCGTAAAGCTTTTCGCCGGGACGAAGGCCTGTGTATTCAATATCGATATCTACGCCTGGCTGAAAGCCGTGGAATTCGATAAGGCGCTCTGCAAGCTCACGGATAAGCACCGGTTCTCCCATCTTAAGTATGAAGAGCTCTCCCCCATTGCCCATTGCGGCAGCCTGCAGCACAAGCTGGGCTGCTTCAGGAATGGACATAAAGAAGCGTGTAATATCCGGATGGGTTATCCTTACCGGGCCACCGCGACGTATCTGCCGCTGAAAGAGCGGGATTACGCTGCCGCGGCTGCCTAAGACATTTCCGAAGCGGACAGCCATGCATTTCATTCCCTTTTTGGCGTAGCAGCGATACATTATACTTTCTGCAAGCCGTTTTGTTGCGCCCATAACATTGGTTGAGCGAACCGCCTTGTCTGTTGAAATCATAACAAAACGGGAAACACCGGCCTCTGAAGCGGCAGCAAGTACATTTCGTGTTCCGAAAACATTATTCTGAACAGCCTCATGCGGGTGAAGTTCCATTAAAGGAACATGTTTATATGCAGCGGCGTGCAGAACAACTTCAGGTTTGTATTTTTTGAAAAACTCTGCTAAGGTTTCTTTATTTCTGATGTCGCTTATTATTACTTCATAAGGCATCAGCACAGGATGCGATTCGACAAGATCTGTTTCCAGTTCATACAAAAGAGTTTCATCTTTATCAAGTAAAAGTAGTTTTGCAGGTTCAAAGCGAACCAATTGCCTTACAAGTTCAGAACCGATTGAACCGCCGGCTCCGGTGATAAGAACAGTTTTGCCTCTGAATAATGATTCTATGTTTTTAATATCCAGATTAACTGATTGGCGACCTAAAAGTTCTTCAATTGCTATTTCACGAAGTCTGCTTGTAGTTACCTTGCCTGTAATGTAATCAGATGCGCTGGGAACATTTCGTATAGAGCATTTAAAGCTGGCTCTAAGTCTCGTAAGAACAGCAGTCTGCTCTTTTGTCAGATTTTCAAGTGTGTCAATCAGGGTTGATACGCCATGTTTTTCGACTAATTCCGGCAGATCCTCAAAAGCGCCAAGAATCTGTATTCCATGAATTTTGACACCTTTCATTTTAGACGACTGGTCTATGAACCCTACAACCGAGAAAGCAAGATCGGGATTCTGCTTTATCTCTCTGTAGACCCGCTCCGCTCTGTCTCCGGCACCAAGAATAATAACCTTCTCACGGCTTTTTGGTGTAATTGGTGCGTAAGCTTCCCGTAAGAGACGCAAAGAGAGTCGTTGGCCGGACAACAAAATGAATGCCAGGAAGCCATTTATGAAAACAACGCCGGTTGGATAGGAACCGGCAAGAAAGAAATATTCGAAGCCAAGCATGGCAATAGCTGACAGGACTAACGCTTTAGCAACAGAGATTATGTCAGAGATACTGACGTACCGCCAGTAGCCCTCAAGCTGGCCAAAAACACCTAGAAAAATGAACTGGATTGCAACAATGAGGGGCAATGTTCGTTTTAATTTCCAGTCGTAATAATCTGGTATATAGCCTTCAAAACGAATCAGGAACGCAACATAATAGGCAACACAGAGAAGAACAGCAACAGCGGCAATGATAAGCGCCCTTCTGTTTTTAACTGCCTTCTCACGTACATATCCGCTCTCATTCGAAACAACGGCAAGAAGTGTAAGTAGGATAAGTTTGATGTCATAGGAAATAGATTTCTTTTCCAGGTATCCAAGATCGTATTGAGCCTTACGCGGAACAAGTACCTTACGATGATAATCCATTACCTCTTCAGCTGTACCGGATACATCCTCCTCATCTCGATGATAGATAGTGGCAGGGCTTGTAATGCCTGGTTTAACAGTGAGTAGTGCTTTTTGCTCAGTAGTGTAGGTCTCAACAAGAGCAGGGATTTCCGGTCTGGGGCCTACAAAAGACATTGTACCCCAGAATACATTCAGCAGTTGCGGTATCTCATCGAGTTTAGTCTGCCGGAGAATTTTGCCAACGGTAGTGATCCGGGCATCATTTTTTGCTGTTACTTTCGGGCCATTAGCAGCGGCCACCGTCATTGTTCTGAATTTGAATATTCTGAATATATGACCGTTAAGACCGACACGATCCTGACGGAAAAAGACAGGCCCCTTTGAGGTTAACTTAACAGCAATTGCAACAATCAGAATGATTGGCGAAAATACTATCAAACCAACAATTGAACAGAATAGATCGAACGCTCTTTTAGATACTATGTACAACATGTACATTAAAATACTTTAAAGAGCGTTCTTCTTTCAATTTACTTCGACAAAACTGCCAGTTTAACAAGTCTTTTTGAGCCGGCAGTAAGTTTCAGAGCATATACGCCAACCGGTCTGTTTGATGCATTCCAGACAAAATTATGGGTTCCCGCTCTAAAATTACCAGAGGCAACTTTTTCGACCATACGGCCAGCCGCATCATATATCATAAGATTTACTGCACCGGCATCAGGAAGTGTTACCGAAATTGTAGTTACAGGATTGAAAGGATTTGGCTCTGCAGACATTGCAAATGCACCGCCCTTTCGTACAATATGACCGCATTCGGATGCTGTACCGCCTGAAGCATACGTATAATCTGCTGTAACTAGTTTTTTGCCACCCATATTATCCAGTGAGTATTCCATAAGTATTCGGGCAACGCGTGTATTTATGATATCTGAAACGTAAACATAGTTATCGCTTGACACTGCTGCAATTGGCCAGGCAAATGGGATGTCCGTAGTTGGAACAAGGCTTCCTGCACCTTTCGAATCTGTATTGCCATATTCACCGAATTGAGTAATAACATTATCATTATTGTCAACTATAGTGACTTTCTGGGTGATGCCATTTGGAATAAACAGGCGGTTATATAAGTCGATGTCGAAACGCGGTGCTCGGCATTGGCATTCGCCCGAAGTACCGCTGAAAGGACCGAAACCCTGCTTGTAAATGTAGTCAGAACCAGGTATTGCTTTCGTGGATACATTTACAGAAGCGCGATTCCCCTTTGGAACTCTTACAATGCCGCCAACACCTCTCTGGTACCCCCAGTCAGCTGTAAAACCGGCAGGAACAACATGGTCGGGTGATTTGACCGATACTCCGAAATAGAGATTGCCCTTTGTATCGTAACGGACACCGCCGCAACCTACATACCCGCCTTCAATTGGTTTTACTACTGTGTCAACATAACCGGTAGTATCGCCTTTAACCAGCTGAGCTGAATCTGCAAGAGTCATAACACCATATTTTGTCCAATCCCACATGTACATAACTGCAAAACGCTTATCCGGTTCTGGTGAGATTGCAAATCCATGCTCTCCGTAACCTACGCCCATTCGACTGTAGATAAATGGAGTTAGAACATTTTTTCCAGTATTAGCATATGGAACAGGGGCATGTCTCGCTGACAAATCCCAACGTGTTATACCGCCGTTGTAGCCAGTGCCTTCACGTACATAAAGCTGGTGATCCGCACTAACAGATACATCGCCACCATATAGGCGTGCTCCGGTGCTTGTTGTGCATGGACGAATTTTAGGTGCGGCCCAATCTGTTATTTTGTAAATGCCAAACCAGGAATCCTGAATAAGAACATTGTCATTTCTTTTATCTACAGCCAGTCTCTCAAAGCCTACAAGTGCATCAGCATTTTCTGCGTAAAAGTCTTTAACCTTTGTAAATGTTGTGCCGTCATCTCTGAAAGCCTGTACACCTGTGGCAACATAACCGACCCAGACAATGCTTTTGTTATCTGCACGTGTCTGGCCTAAGTATGTTTTATCAAGCGGTGCTTCTCCCAAACCAGTCGTCGCAATTGTAACCGAGCATGAAGGTGTTGTAGCTAATCTGTTTGCGAACTTATAAAGACGAATGTAACCTGAATGGTAGCCGTTTACGATACGGTTTGTCGCGAAAATTGCTCCAGTGGTTTTATCATAAGCAATTGCTTCAGGATATTTAAGAGGAATTGACCCCTGTAATGCACCAAGGGTATCGTAGATGCTTATTCGGGAGTGGTGACGGTCTGCAGCATAGATTCTGCCGGAATCATCTATTGCTGTTCCATGGAAAGCTGCACATGTGTTTGCGCCTGATCCGGCATAAACCGGGCCGATATTGGTAGAACGTGCTGCAGCTAAAACAGGTACAGAATCAAGGCTGATAAATGGAGTAACTACACCAGTTGCCAGGTTGACTTTAAAGATCTGGCCATCTTTCCAGAAACCGGTATTTGGTGCAACAGGGTCGAAACCATTTGTGCTGCCTGTTTCATAAAATCCCGAAAGATAAACCTCTTTACCATTAGCAGCAAGCGTAGCAAAACGAGGTCCACCTTTGTTGTAATTACCAGGCAATGCAGGTGAAGTGATTAGGGGAAATTGCGCACCCGATGAATTGATACTACCATCTGTATTTACTTTTACAATATTGAAATGGGCAAGATCGGCAACACTCACCTCTCCCATACCGGCAATTGGAAAAATTGCAGAGGTCTGCTTTGACAGGATTGTGCTGGACAAATCGGGTCCTGGAAGTCTGGTTGTTTTTGGTGATAGTTTGCCATTGAGCCAGTTATTTACACCAAATCCAGTTACTTGAGCTGAGCTTAGATTTGCAGGCCATGGATAAACGGTTTTAATATATGTACCACTGCCATCGTACTGACGCAGTGTTACGCTCTGAACAGGATCATTTGAACCATAAACATATAAATTACCGTCGAGACCTACAGTTAAACCCTGAAAAGACCAATACCCCGAAGAGGCGCCTCTGAAAGCATACGGATTTCCACCAGCAAATTTATCAAGCTTTATAGTCATGCCAGCTCTGACACGAACTGCAACTGACCCTTTAACGACATTGCCAAGGTCATCTTTTCCATTCCACGGGATTGTCTGTGAGAGCGCGTTAGGGGTCAACGGTGCTGGAGGGTTTGCACCAAGTACACCAGCTGCAAGATGGCGTACAATCGTTGAGTCTGAAAGTTGGACAATTGCAACCTCGACGTCAGTATATTCATTAACTGCAAAAGTTACCGTCCAGTTTGCCGATGAGCCGGTCAATACTGGCTGCTGAGTAAAGGAGACAGCCGAAATTAAAGCTGGTAATAAACAAAGCAGGAAAACAGCCAATTTTGCAGATTTTGCTTTCATTAATAATCCTCCATTAAATTAGTTCAGTTAAAACTATACTATTCGCTTATATAACAAGCAATTATGATACCCAAAAGCTAATCGTTGATACTTAATTATATATATAAATTTGATTGTCTCGGAAAGCACTTTATTGCAATAATTACATGTAACATAGGCCTGGTTATAATTCTTCCGCTATTCTTGTCTTTGAGAATTGCTTAAGCTATCTTCTTAACAATAAGGAGATGTAATCTGCAGTTAACAAAAACCAGTCTATTTATATTTGTAGCGCTTTTTGTCTCTTTAATCAAAAGTGAATCAGCTTTTCCGGTTTCTATCAACCTAAAGACCCCGCATGAGACTTTTAACAGCAAATCAGACTTTGTGATTCGAAATGGTAAAGTCTGGGGAAGAGCAAGAAACAGGTCGGATGCCAAATGGGTGGAAATCCCTATAAAAAAACGGATGGCTAACCCTAAAGCCCTGGATACCGACAGTGAACTCTTCATCGTTATTGATTCAAAGGACATCGTATACACCTCTTTTGGGGGGCTTGATACAAATTATTCAGATATTAAATGGACTCGTCACTGGGGGGCACCTGTAAGGGCAAGTCTTAATATGAAACTGCCACCCTATTGTGAAAGTTTTTCTCTATCCTATTTATCTCCCGGTGAAGACAAATATTATGAAGCTAAAAACGGCAACAAGCATGATGTCGGCGCCGGTGTAACACATCTGTTTTTCCTAAGTCAGCAAGGTCAGCACATTACCTATCTTGATCCGTGGCTTCCGAAAGACTACAGCTATGAACTTGGAACACCGGTCAATGGAAGATTCCAGGCAGCAGCGATTGCATCAAGCGGCTCAACGGTTATGATTACCAATAAATATGGGGATATTTATACCAGAACTTACGATTTTGATATGGTTGGAGCAGACAGGTTCTTTTTTAAATACTCCTGGGATCCAAAGTTATGCACAACGTCAATTGAAACTGTTCCAATACCAAGGGAAATTCCTCGACTTCTGCCGATAGATGGCTGGAAACAGGAACCAAAGATAAACGGAAAAATTACTAACATCCTTACTGTCGTCAAAATGCCCCCTGGTACATTAAAACGTGAACTCCGTGTTGAGGGAGAGGATAAAAACGGTCTTTCAGGTTATTACACCAAGACGCTTACAGATGCGACTTGGTCATTTGTTCATACTGGTGATTCAATTAAAGGCAAATGGCTTGATAACAAAACCGAAGATTGCACATCATTGACATTGGGGCCGGATGAATCAGTAAGCTTTACTCATAAGTCAGATTCACTTGAACTTAATCTGCCGAACTTTCATCCCTATTGTTCGCCGACTCTCCTGGTTGTAAAACGTCCAGATTCTCCCGTAGAAAACTTCAAACTTCATAGTCATGAGCTGATACGTCAAGTTGCAAGAGAACGGGGCATTACAGCTAAAAACCTTAAATTGGGTGGAGCTATTGAGTCAGCTGATGGAAGTTTTATTCCTGTTGATATTACGGTTAATTCTAAAAGCATAGCAATAAAAGGTAAAAGTTTCGAATGGAAAATGGACAAAACAAATTAGAGGCATTAGATGAATACAATCAATAAATTAATGCTTGCTGCTTTATTTACTTTACTTGCAAGCAGCTGCACACACAGAACATTGTATAAACCATTAAAAAACATTAAAGAAATTGGCACAGTGCAGACAAAGGACAGTTTTAACCTTTCTCTTTCAGATCGACGCATTGACACTGACATGGCCCGTTTAAAATCATATTCAGTTGCACTTAATGATATGATTACAGAGATGGGAAATCTTCGTCAAAAATCTGAAGTGTATTCAACAGATTATTTTGAACCGCGGGAACATGACAAAATAGAAGGACTGCTTTACCGTTACATTATCTGCCGCAGAGCATTATGGGAAATGGTCCGC
>JAEUSG010000053.1 GCA_016788315.1 Fibrobacterota bacterium
AATTGCTGTAATGGAATTGAGTGGTCTACAGTGTCCAAACAAACTGCCGGCATTTTTCGTTCTTTAAGCCCATTGATTATCTCCTTGTCGTATATGGCAAACAGTATTACTCCTGCAGGTTTAATTGCATCAATGATTGCCAAGGCTTCTGCCGCTGAAATTCTTCGAAGAGCAATAAAATGCAGAGAGCGGTTTGTTTTTATAAGAACATTATTTATTCCGAGAACTGTTCGATTGGCAAAATCATCAACAATTAAACCTTCAAGGGTACCCTTTCCAAGAAATAATATGCGTGACTGACGGGTTGAATCAAGGATTGATTTTCCAGGCATAGAGCGAACAAATGTTCCTTGTGATCGCACCCTTTTTATAACACCATCTCTGACTAATATTCGCAGGGCATTATCAATTGCTGTTTTGCTAACGCCAAAACGCTTTATTAATTCCTTTAAAGTGGGTAGAGAATCTCCTTGTTTGTATATGCCACCATTAATGTCTTCGAGAAGCTTTTTGTAAATAGATAAAAATTTCATAATTTAATCCCTCCAATGGGCCTTTTTACGATATGCTGCAGGAGAGATACCTTTGTGTTTAATAAACTGTTTTGTAAAGTGAAAACGATCACATGAGCCGAATTCCTCGGCAATTGAATCCAGAGAATCAGAAGAATTGAGAAGTTTTACAGCGGCGGCTTCCATTCTTTCCTTTAAATACCATTTTTGCGGTGAAGTTGCTGTTTCTTCCTGAAAGAGTCGGACAAATGCATTAGTGCTCATACCTGTTTCAAGTGCGAGATGGCTGTTAGATAATACGTTGGCTCCATTTTTGCGCATTAACTCCATTGCGCGTACAACTCTGGACGAATATGACTTTACTTCGACAGCACTTTCGGGCAGCGCGGAAAGGCACTTTGTAACAATTCGCTGAGTGTTAACAGCACATGCAAACTGCGAGGATGGAGCGCTAAAGTTGATAATGCTGGCAATTAGTGACATCTCGTCAATTGAAGGCTTTATACTGTATATACCATGTTTATGAAGGAAAGGGTAACAGTTCAACGTGAACATTATATAAAATTGTGTGGCTGTTTTCTCACTTTTTGCAATGAATGGGGTATTCGGAGGAATGAAGTAAAGCATGCCAGGTCGCATCTCTGTTTTAATACCGTTAAATTGTATGCTCCAGCCTGGTTTGTCCATCATATATATACGGTAAAATGGATCGCATATGGAAAAGTTCCAATCACTTAGAGTTGCTCTGTCAACACGGGTGATATTGATTTGAATAATTGGAATTTTTACTTCGTCATAGAGACGAACGGTGCTTGTTCTTTTGGTTCTCCCAATCATTATAAATGAAAGATGATAAAAATGGTTAGGGATCGCAATTTATTTGTTGAAAATGGCTTTTCGGCTGTATTGTCTTTCCGGAGACATTGAATATTGAATTATATAGACTCCAGAGGATAATATCCCTCCTTTGCTATCTCGCCCATCCCAGTGTGTACGGTACATGCCATTGATATTTACAAAGTGATTTACAGCCTTTACCATCTGCCCATTTAAATTGAAAATTTTAACAATTGAGCTGTTTGTTGTGTTATTTACGGTAATTTGAAGTGCTTTAGAAACAGTAAATGGATTAGGAGACAAATTAAGGACATTTACTGCTTTGTTTGCAGTTAGCTGTTCGGCTGTAATTTCAGGAGCTAGTTTGACCGATATTCTTGTTCCGGCGACTTTAAAGGTAAGTTTGGGCATAATGATGAACTTTTTCCCATTGTAAACACATCTGCCGGTATCAAGTATTTCTCCTGTTGCTATTGACCGGTTTGTGTAGTAGCAGACAGTTCCTGAGTCGGGTGAAAATCTCTGAAGCCTGCGGAATGTGATATCGCAGATTGAGTTATCTCTGCCGCACTTTATAACCATAACTACTGAATCTTTGCAGTCGATCAACGTGTCGCCGGGCAGTGATGGTATCCGATGCAGAGATGAACTCCAGTCGAAATAGCTGTTCATATATCCGGAAGAGTCAAGCGGTTTATCGGTAAATTGTCCGTAGTTCCAATCTCTGGTGCTGCCGGAAAATGCCGGATAAGCTTCGTTTTTAACAAAGCGGCTGAAGCGCCCCATAACTACATCGGTTGCGCCACCGGCCTGGTGGCCTATGTTCTGCCATTTTCCAAATATGCCCAGGTGATTTGATTTAAAAAAAGTGTAAAGGTACATGTGGCCAACTCTTCCAAAGGCGTCAGAGTCCTTAAATCCGAAAAAATCAATTACCGGAGGCAGCTCTCTTTCGGGGTGGCGGGAAATGGTGTCGCCAAGCCATGTGTATACAGGAGCAAGTTTCGGCATGACAGCTGCAAATATATCAGGATAGTTTACCGCAAGATGGAGCGTTCCCTTTCCTCCCATGCTCTGTCCTTCAAGATAGATGCGGTTTGAATCAATTGCGAATCGTGCAGTATCATTCTTTACCGCGTTTATGCATGAAATCACCCTTCTCTGAGTGTAGTTATCCGTGCCGCTGGAATTGCCGAACCACCAGCTGTTTTTGCTGTCACGTAAATTTATCCGTATCATGTCCGGTTGGGTGAGATCCTCTGTAATACCATCTGCGCTATTTAACGCATGCAGATAAATGTAAAGGGGAGCAAAAAGCTTATCGGACAGTGTATATGATTGATTTACCGAAAAGCTGCTGCCGTAATACTCCGCACTGTGAGGCCATGAGTCATAATCCATCCATATGTAATATCTGTAGATTCCATCAGTTGTCTTTGTTGCCGGTTTTATTGACGTGAGTACAGCAGCTGGGCAGGAGGGTGTTTCCGTTGTAGCAACGGTAGTGGCATTTGAGCCATCTACAATTACTGTGTCCTCTATGCCGGCTGAAATCGATGTCAGTGCATAGTATTGAGCTGCAGAAATTTTTGGTGTCAGAACAATTAACCCTGTTCCAGCTGGAAGCGGGCTGCCCAGATCGGTTATTACATGTCGACCTCCTATCGGGTCTACACCGCTGTTGGGCAGTATAGTAGCAATAGGGTTCAGCCCTTTGGTAGAGCTTATTGGCAGAGTTGAACGGTAGAGCTTGTACTGCGTAGCGCTGTTTTCTGTGAATGTAATAAAGGTCTGTCCTTTTCTGAACACTGCAGTAAGATTAGTTGGAACTGCAGCAAGACTGACTGTAATTGAGAAGAGTACTATAGCGATCATAGTTACGTTTTTTATCATAGTGCCTCCTTATGCGTTATGATCTTAATTGGCAATAAATGTGCCAAATTTTTGTGGCAGGTATTGCGCAAAATACAAATAATTATGGATATTATATATATATTAGACAAAAAACTATACATGCATTAGACAAAAAATAGACAACATTAAAATGAAGAAAACCTATTCTATACCAACGGAATTATCAGCTTACAAATGGCTGAATGTACTTGGATCTTCAAGGTTCATTGTAATGCTTTTCGATGCGGAGGGTCGGGCAATATGGGCTTCAGAACGAGGAGTGCATCAATATTCCAATCTGATAGACAGGTATTTTGAAGGTCCGATTTCGCAATTCTTTAAAATGGGGGCTATCCATAATCTGAATGATGCCTTTAGAGATCGAGAAGACCTGGCAGAAATTGAGAACCATGTTGCCATCATGAATGATGAAGGCTGTAGTCCAATATTTTTTCCATCCTTCGATTCTTTAAACAGCTTTGAATCGAAAATGCTATGTCCATCTTTCGCAATCAGTCAGCCATTGACAATTCTAACACTTATGCGGGTGAACAAAGAGCGTTTCGTTGGAATAATTCTCCTAAGACCGATTAGTTATCTCATAACGCTTTCGCAGAAGAAGAATCTATTAATAACAGATGATGCTGGTATAGTAATCGGATACAGTTCTCTGTTTTCTTCGCCCCTTAAATTGCATGATGTTAATAAGCTGCTTGGGCAGGAAATTGATAAAGTTGTAGTATTTAACAGAAAACCTTTTGCTGATGTAAAAAACAAGGGGCGCCTCTCTTCGAAACTCCTTGTGGAATGGGAAAAAGGGCAGAAGGATTTTCCATTCAGGAAAGTTGGAATTGCGGATGCAGATAGTTATGATTATTTCTGTTTTAGTAACAAATTAAATACTGACAGTGAAGATTTCAGGCTTGAAATTGCTTTTAATGGTAACGGGCAGAAAATTCCCAATATTATCATTCGTGGAGCCGATTGGAAAGCTGGCGGTTCTCCCGATTCTGCAGGATATGCCCTGACAAATACCATCGGTGAATCGGGATGCAGATTCAGAAAAAATTCCAATAATGTAAAATATCTGACTCTGCCTGCTCTAAAGCAGGGTTCTGATAATACCCTTGTTATAGAAAAGAGTGGTAAGCAGTTTCGATTTACAATAAATGGTGCTTCTATCGGTTTGTGGCACGATATGACACCATTTTCTTCAGATTCTGACAACCATCTTTATCTTTTCTATCGCAGAAATGAAATGCTTGATATAACCGGTTTTGCGGTTGAGGCATGGGAACATGAATCGGATGACATTTCTCCGGAACAGATTTCTGCTATCTACGCTGACCCCTCTATCGGAAAGTCATTTACTGTGT
This sequence comes from Fibrobacterota bacterium, assembly GCA_016788315.1. Lineage (GTDB taxonomy): Bacteria > Fibrobacterota > OXYB2-FULL-49-7 > OXYB2-FULL-49-7 > JAEUSG01 > JAEUSG01. The sequence goes on from JAEUSG010000053.1 coordinate 4,619, forward strand.
CAGTTGAGGAGAGTACCATAGGTCAAGATAATTGTGTAATGTACCATTTTGAGGATGTTACCTCGTATGTTAACAACATCGAGACACTGAAGGCCGAAAACATACAGCTGGCTGAAATCCTTGGGAAAGGGGACTTTTTCGCAGGCAGAAGCAGGATAATTACCGACATAAAGAATAATGTCTTAAAAATAGCTAATAAGTCAATCAGTGTATTGATAGAAGGAGAAACGGGAACAGGAAAAGAGGTGCTTGCACGCGCAATCCATGAAGAGAGCGACAGGCATGGGAAGCCCTTTGTCAAAATCGACTGTTCTGCTCTGCCTGTATCTTTAGCAGAGAGTGAACTGTTTGGCCATGAGAAGGGGGATTTTACAGGGGCTGTAGGCGCACATATGGGACGTTTTGAGCAGGCGCATGGCGGTACGGTCTTTCTTGATGAAGTATCGAACCTTACACTTGATATGCAGGCAAAACTTCTTGGTGTTCTACAGGATAGCACAATCTGCAGGATCGGCAGCACAAAACCGATTAAAATTAATTTCAGACTGATTTCTGCAAGTAATGTTCCTTTGCTTAACATGATAGAGAAGAATATGTTCAGATCAGATCTCTATTACAGGCTGAGCCAATTTTCATTCCGTTTACCGCCGTTACGTGAAAGAGTTGAAGATATCCCGCTTCTTGCCGACCATTTTCTGCAGGAGGCCAACCTGCTTTACGATAAGAGTCACACCTCAATTTCAAGAAACGCCCTGGACAGACTTTATAGGCATAATTGGCCGGGGAATGTCAGAGAACTAAGAAATTGCATACTAAGGGCATCTGTGTTGTCAACATCCGGTGTAATAGGTGAGGATGATTTACAGTTTGAGCTAATCGGAAATGAAAATTCAGCGAATACAAGAGCCATTGCAGTAAGGAAAAGGCGGAAGAGGGTCAAAGAGGATGAACTTCAGAGAGCATTAAGTGAGGCTGAAGGGCATGTAGGTGAGGCAGCATCTATTCTGGGTATAAGCCGTGCAATGATATACATACTTATGAAAAAGTATAATATTGATCCTGGCGGTTTTCGGTTGTAGTCAGATATTTCATACAAAAACTGTATGTAATTTATTAGTTTGTAGAATAAACGGGAGAGTGATGTGATAGATTTTTCTACAGCACAATTAGAGCGTTACAGTCGCCATATCCTGCTGAAGGATATTGGAATTGAAGGACAGGCTCGTATAATGGAAAGCAGCGTGCTTGTAATAGGAACCGGCGGGCTTGGTTCCCCTGTTGCACTGTATCTTGCTGCCGCTGGTATAGGTCGCTTAGGTATAGCTGATGGCGACTCTGTTGATATGACAAATCTTCAGCGGCAGGTTATCCATTTTACACCGGATGTCGGTCGTTCAAAAGTTGAATCTGCCTTGAATAAAATCAATGCACTTAACCCTGATGTTAAAGTTGAGCCACACAATTATAGATTAAAAGCTGAAAACATCAGAAACGTTATAAGAAATTATGATTTTGTCATAGACGCTACAGATAATTTTGATACAAAATTTATGATCAACGATGCCTGTGTGATGGAACGGAAACCATTTTCACATGGAGGCGTCTTACGTTTTACCGGTCAAACTATGACGGTGAAACCTTTTGAATCAGCATGTTACAGATGTGTTTTTGGTGCACCGCCGCCGGCAGATGCGGTGCCGACATGCTCTCAGGCAGGCATTCTTGGCTCAATAGCAGGTATGCTTGGTACAATTCAGGCAACTGAAGCACTGAAATTCGTATCAGGTGCTGGAACACCTCTTTACGATAAACTACTGAATTTTGATGCATTGAGCATGGATTTCC
>JAEUSG010000720.1 GCA_016788315.1 Fibrobacterota bacterium
AGCTTTAACCTCTTTGCCAGAGAAACCGGGAATGTTGTCGGCTGAATAAACCATTTTCACTTTTGCAATGCGATAGTTCATGAAGTCTGCAACGTAAATGTAGTCTTCTGTTGCTGCTGCGGACGTTGGAAAGCAAAGGGGGACTTCAGAACCGTTGATAACCTCTTGAGTAGGAAGACCCGACAGAGTACCTCTTGAATCAATATTACCGTATTTGCCGAAACGGTGAATCATGTTACCTGCGTTATCAGCAACTGAGACCTGGCAGGTTATTGCATCCGGAACAAAGAGGCGGCCATATGGGTCGAGATCAAAACGGGGACTTCTGCAGACGCATCCGCCAAGGCGGTCTGCGCTGAAAGGCGACATGGGTATGTCGTAAACCTTGGTTGCATTTGTTGCGGTTGTGCCATTGACAGAACCGGTATCATTTCCATCGTATCTGACTATGCTGCCTACACCCCATTTAAAGCCTGTATCGCTTAAAAACTGAGCAGGTGCCATTATGGTTGACTGACGGATTCCTGCACCGAAATAGAGGTTGCCTTTGGAATCAAACTTAACACCGCCGGAAAGTGCAGAAACAGGATTGGCTCTTATGAAACCCCATGATACACTGTCTGAACCGGAGTCGGCATAAACACCCACACTGTAAAGACCTCTGTCCTGTTTGCTTACTGCCATAACAGCAACTCTGCCATTGCGATCTGCATCCAGACCCCTTGAACCTGAACATGGAGCGAAGCGAGACGAGACATAGGGGGTGAGTTGATTTGAGCCTGTATTGGACCAGTTGACAGGAGCGTGTCTGCCGGTTGTGATTGTGTATCTCTTTACGGGAGCGTTATAATCGGTTCCTTCTACTACGTACATATTTCCGTTGCCGCCAATTGTAACATCTGCAGCATATAGCCGTTTGTTTGCGGTTGTTGAACAAATCTTAGGAACGGGATTTGACCAATCAGTTATTTTGTAAAGGTTGTACCAGGAGTTGTTAAAGTAAAGAGTACCACTGTTTCTATCTACCTGAAAACGGTCCGGTGTTGGATTTTCTGCTCCAAGTTCATTAGTTGCAACGCTGACAGCTTTCATGTCTTTAACCAATGAAAATGTAGTTCCGTTGTCACGGTACATGCGTATACCCTGACCCCAAACACCTACCCAAACAGTAACATCCCCACCGACATCGTTTACTGAAATGCTTGACACTGCACTTCTTCCAGAACGTCCCATTGTTGCATTCGCGACAACCAGCGTGCAGACTGGGGCGCCACCGGATGTAAATGGAGCATATTTAATCAGCTTGACAATATTATTGCAGCCGCCAGCCCATGCCGCCTGAAGCTGAGTCAACACATATATAGAGCCTGTTCTGCCGCAGACTTCAACTCTGTGAGGGTAATTAACGGGAAGCGAGCCAAGGATTCTAGCTGTTGTGTCGAATACAGTTATTCTTTGGTTAACTCTATCGCAGACATAGATTCTTCCGGCAGAGTCAGAAGCCATTCCCTGCAAGGCAGAATAAAAGGCACCGCCACCTAATTTTGCAAGTCGCTCGGTATTTGTTTTAGGTACTGAGTCAATAGAAGTCCAGGTAGTGGTTACGCCTGTTGTTGGATCGAGGAGAAAAACTTTTCCATCGCGCCAGAAGTTTGTATCAGGTGCTAGCTGTGTCGCTGTACCTCCAGAGCCGGCAAAGTGGAATATTCCTGTAAGAAGCAGCTTGCCGTTCTTAAGAGGAAGAAGATTTGCTTCACCCTGCATGCTATAAGCTGGATTTGGTGTGGCAAATGCGGGAGAGGTAATAAGTTTTTTAGGGGATGTGGTGCCTGTCATTTTACCATCCCGACCAAAAGCCATTGTCTCAATGTCGCCAAAAATCAAATCTCCGTTGTTGTCTATGTATTGAAGCTTGCTGTTGAATTTATGGTACTGATAGCCGAGTTTGTTGCGGGTTAACATAGGCAAAGAGGTGTTTGTGCTTTTGGGTGTCCAGCTGCCGTCTGTGTTATTTACAACACTCCACCCAGTTACATCGCTTTGAGGCAAATTTGCCGGCATAGGGAAAAGGGTCTTTACATAATTGCCTTCTTTGTCATATTTCCTAACAGTTAGAAAAGTTTGGCCATAGTGTTCATGCCAGAACTTAGCAGGTGCCGCTGCTACATAGACATTGCCCTGTGCATCAGAAATAATACCGCTGATAAATTGTTCAGTAGTACCTAATGTGTAAGGATTTCCTCCCAACAGAGAAACCAGTTGCGTAGACATGCCAGCCCTGACACGTGCCCTTAAATTGGTTTCCGAGCCTGTGTATGTACGACCTGCATCGTCCAGACCATCCCATGGAATAGTTTGGCTGAGAGAATTCTTCGTAAGAGGCTCCGGGGCAGTTGCGCCAAGGTAACCTGCGGCCAAATGGCGGATTACTGTGGAATCGGCAACATTAACAATAGAGACAGCAACATCGGTGG
>JAEUSG010000063.1 GCA_016788315.1 Fibrobacterota bacterium
AGAGCAGGGTTTACAAAGCGGGCTAGCTGAAAAGTGCGAAAAGGTTCACTTTTCTCTCTTACAATCCCAAAGGTTCTAGAATTGTCGCTATTTTTGGAACCACATATATCTATCTCAAAAACATCGATGACTACTTGCGAACGCGGACGCAGTAATATTTGAAACGCTTCTGCATATAATTGTGAAGGGAAGTCACCTATCGCCTGCAAAACAATTTTACCATCCACAAAAAACTGATGCAATTTTCCCTGTTTAATCCATTTGTAGTCGAATAAAGTTGGCGCATGAAGGCTTTTTTCTTCTTTACGCCATCTGATTTTCATTCCGTTTCTTTTAAACATGTAGCCATCAGACGATTTGCCCATTTGAAAGCAGCCGCTTCCAACATTATCTATAGATTTGTTTATCCGGCCAAAAAGTAATTGTGGTGCTTCGCCAGACAAGATCTTCCCTTTTACTGTCCAAACAAAATCTGTTTCAGTATGATTTGGCAAAGGAAATGGAAGTATTGAAAAGTCATTTGTGCTACTAATTGTCAATTCACTTTGCGAATAAAGTTTTGTGTAACTTTCTTTATCGTTTATTGCCTTGAATGCTTCTGTTTCAATTGCGTAAATCGACGGAGTGAAATAGTCACCAAAGTTTTTTCCAATAAGTGCAGCGCCTGTTTGCTCTGCCTTTTCGGATAAAATGCCTGTACTGTACGCACGAAAACATTCATTTGAGTCGAGGAGAAAAAATGCACCCATACCAAAGTACTGCATTGCAGGTAGTAATTCGGTGATCTGAAATATTCCAAGTATCGAATTGTCTCCGATCCTAATAAGTCTTAAACCTGCAAGTGGAAGATCCGTTTCCAAATCATCCCAGTAAACCATACCTTTGTCAATAGTCTTCCTAATAGGATATGCAGTGCTTAAAGAATTGCTTACAAAAAGAAGATCTTTTACTGATATTTCAAAAATTGACTGAATGTATTTTTCTTTGCTGATTATACTTACAAATGGCGAATATGAAAAGTTGCTATTTTCCGATATCTCCACTATTGAACCATCATCATTTATTAGAATCAATAAAGAGTATGGCAATAAATGAGTTAAACTATTGTCCAAAGAGGCTAAAGCTTTTGCGATAGAGTTAACATACATATGCGTATAGTATACATATATTTAGCATAAAAAACATCAAATTTAGCAAAATTATTCAGTTTAACTTTGGCATTTTTATTG
>JAEUSG010000096.1 GCA_016788315.1 Fibrobacterota bacterium
TCACTTGAGTGCCGGAGCGGTTCCTGTGGTTAGAGTGAACGGTGTTTTAAAAAAGATGAATCTTGCACCGTTGTCCGATGATGAAATCCGTTCAATTATATATCCACTTTTAAACGCTACCCAAAAAGTAAAATTTGAAACAACTCATGAAATAGACTTTGCATATGAAATCAGCGATACAGCTAGATTTAGAATTAACTTTTTCGAACAGCTTAAAGGAATCGCGGCAGTGTTTCGTGTAATCCCGACAGAAATTCGCGGATTTGAAGAGCTCGGCCTTCCAGAAATCATGAAATCATTCTCAATACGAGAGCGGGGACTTGTACTTGTGACAGGTCCAACCGGATGCGGAAAGTCAACCACTTTGGCTGCTATGATAGACTACATAAACGAAAACAGCGCCAAACATATTATTACCGTTGAAGATCCGATTGAGTTTATCCACAGAAACAAAAAGTGTCTTATAAATCAGCGCGAAGTGGGCATGCATACCGAAAGCTTTAAAAGTGCTCTGCGCGTAGCAATGCGCGAGGATCCTGATGTTATTCTGGTCGGAGAAATGCGCGACCTTGAAACAGTTTCACTCGCACTTACAGCCGCGGAAACCGGCCACCTTGTTCTTGCCACACTGCACACATCAAGCGCATCAAAAACAATTGACAGAATTGTAGACATTTTCCCTGCTTCCGGCAAAGAGCAGATACGTACACAGCTTTCAGAATCCATTTCCGGAATTGTCAGCCAGCGCCTGCTGCCCAAAAAAGATGGGAAAGGGCGTGCACTTGCACTAGAAGTTCTTGCTGTAAACACCGCGGTACGCAACCTCATCCGAGAAGATAAGGTCTTCCAATTGCCAAGCATTATTCAGGCAAGTACGCAGCAGGGAATGATAGCCATGGACATGTCGCTTCTCGACTTAGTGCAGAAAGGCATAATAAGCAAGGAAGAGGCGGCTAAAATTGCAGAAGATCCCGGGAAAATGAAGTGAATGAAAAAGGTCTTTCTCTCGTAGAGAGCGTTGCTGCGATAATGATTATATCGTTTTCGGTTATTGGTCTCTGTTACGCTTTTATTTATGGACGTTTTAATGTTGAAAAGGCTGGGGTTGAAAGAAAGGCGCTTGAACTTCTGAATGGACAGATGGATTACTGGAAGAATGTTCGGGAACGGACAACAGAAAGTGAACCGCTTGATGTCAAATCCGGAACCCGCTCTTCGCAGACGGTTAAAATTGATACCCAAAAGGATCTCTCCGGCGCTCTTACTACTGAGATATCCGGAGTCATAAAAGATGGGAATCTTTCGTATCAGAATGTTACGGTTAAACTGATTTATAATAATGGAATATTTAAGGATTCACTTGGATTATCTTCGAAAATGTATCTCCGGTGAAAAGGGAATGACCCTTGTTGAGGTCTCAGCAGCTCTCGTGATTATGTCGCTTGCAGTTGCCGGTCTAGGCTCTGTTTATGTCATGGCAGTCCGTGAGTGGCGCGACACAGCGCTTCAAATAAGAGGCCAGCAGGCGGGAACTGATATTATGGAGGAGGTTGTCCGCTCTTTACAAGCCGCATCTTCTGTTGAAGTACAGGATAACAGGATGGTTGCATACTATAAGATTTCAGATTTAAATATTGACTCCACTGTAACATTTAACCGCAGCGGTGCAACACTACAGAAAAACGGCAAAACAGTTTTCCCGACTCCCGGCATTGAACCTCTTTCGCAGAACGATATTCAAATTAAAGATTTCAAACTGATTGAGCCTGTAAAAAGCGACAGCTTATACAGACTAATACTGACATTGACATTACAATACCGCGATTACGTAGAAAACATCGATTACTCTACTGCATTTTGTCTGCGTAACTCTCTATCAGAGGCTAACAGTGCTCCTGCGGGGATGCCGTGAAAAAAGCTGCTCAGTTCATCCGCAACGAAGATGGAGTCGCCCTAATTGCTACAGTTGGACTTTTGCTTGTGCTTGTCACCATGAGTCTCGGTTTTCTCAAAATGAGTTCCTACGAGGCTGACTCAAAAGAGGTGCGATACGACCAGTTGCGCGCATTCTGGAAAGCTGAAGAGGCTCTTTCAAGAACACGCGCGCAAATTAACAAAATGAAAGAACCGGACGGCTACAAGACAGAGATGCCGGAAAATGAGGGTGAAAGATTTGCTGCTAAGATCACCGTTTCAAGAATGGATGAACAGGAATTTTATGCATATCGCATTGTTGCTGATGTTTATAGCAACGACGACCCATCAACAATACTTTTTTCTCTTTCTTCGGTAGAAAAACCTAAAATGGTCACCGACTACTTCATGCTCTTCCACTATGCCGGTGATTATCCCGATATGTGCCCCTATTTTGACACCGGCGACACAGTAAACGGACGACTGCATTCAAACACCTTTGTTCCGATAACAGGCAAGCCAACCTTCAACGGCATTGTTACAACCGGCGACCCTTTTCCAGGATACAAAACTCTTCCATTCAAGCGATATACTCCACCCAAAAAAATGAGTCACACAGGCGAGGTTTTTATTATTCCGACTATAGCTGACAAATTGCGTGCAGTTGGCGAAAACATTCAACTCAGCTCCGAACAGCGGGCTGTCATCGAACTAAATGGAGACGGATATATTTTAAAGGTCAGAGATATACATAACGAGCAGATGGTAAGATATCTCTCAACGGCTGCGCTACCTAAAAGTAAGGGATCCGGAATATTTGTTGAAGGCGATGTTGAAGTTTCAGGAATTCTAAAAGGACGGCTGACAATTGGCAGCAGCGGAGACATAATAATTACCGATGATGTTGTTTACTCCGACTCTGACAAAAGATCGGGTAAACCGCCGGATGATTCGCGAAATGTCCTTGGACTCGTTGCAGAAGGAAATGTACTTGTTAAACAGAAGCAGATTGCCCCATATATAGGAAAAGGGATAATAATCAACGCATCGATAATGGCAATGGACTCATCTTTCTCTGTACTGAATTATCGAGACTACTGGCAGAGCATGGGTACCATGCATCTTTGGGGAAACATTGTACAGTACCAGCGTGGAATTATTGGAAATGTCAGACTTAGAGGCTCAATCGAGATGGGCTATAAAAAGGATTGGCATTACGACACGAGACTTCAGACAGTTTCGCCGCCGTTTATGCCGCCGTTAAAGGATGAACAGGGCAACATGCGTTTTAAGACCATTTACTGGAAGAGGCCGGATG
>JAEUSG010000729.1 GCA_016788315.1 Fibrobacterota bacterium
ATGCAACCACAGGGGAAATCAAATGGAAACTGGAAGAAATGAGCAGGCAGAGCCACAAACAATACTCACCAATTATTTACAAGGGTATTGTATATGGATCCTACGTCGATAACGATAGAACCAAGACCGTGTACTTTGCCAGAAATGTTCATGATGGCTCTGTTGTATGGGAGTATGTACTCGATGGCTACTCCTGGGGTGGAACGGCCGTTTCACCGCCTGCCCCACCTATTGATACTGTGAATGGCATAATTTACGGTTCAACATGTAAAAAAATAGGTTCTGAAATGAGCTATCCTTTGTTTGGAAAAACTTTTGCCCTGAATTTGAACACTGGTACGCTTATTTGGGAAAACAACACTGTTTATTCCGATTATCGAAACTATGGACACTTAGCCCTCCACAAAGGACTTCTATATTTGATTACTCTTAATTACGGCTGCGATAGGCCTGATACTATTGGAGATACGATAGTCTATAGTCGATGCGAAATGTACTCTATTCTGGATGCTGCAACAGGAACCATCGTTAGAGGTCCTGGAGAACATGACATTGGTGGTACTGGTACCAGAAGCATTGCACTTTATGACACCATATTAATTACTGGAAGAGTGTACAGCCATGCCTTCTGGATATGCAATCTTATGGGTAAAGCTTTAGCCAATACGGAAAAGGCAAAAGGCTATCTGCCTGATCAGGGTGATGGCATGTCAGGTTGCGGTACACCTGTTATTGCAAACGGCTATGTATTCAAAGCCAATGGGCAATATGAGTTGAATGGCCAACTCACTGCAGTGAAAATCAAAAATGTTTTAACTATGGCACCAACTGATAGCATGGTCTCATGGGCGTACCGGATATATGGTTCCTGTGCAGAACCGGTTATAGGAGATGGATTTTTGGCATTTGCAAACAAACAGGGGTATCTGAATGTATTTGCAAACAGAAGCAGATTGCCGGGAGGAACAAAGGCATCAATAGCTAATAATAGAAACTGGAATAAACGGTTATCCGTCTTCCCGAATCCATTTAATCCTGTCACTTCACTGGTTTTTTCCACAACATCTAAAAAACATGCTGACTTGAAGGTGTATAATCCAAAGGGTGAACTTGTCAAAACTCTTCTTTCAGGACCCGTTGATGTCGGCAGACACAACATCGCATGGGATGCAACAGGTGTTGTCTCCGGCGTATACGTAGCAAAACTGACTCTTGGCGGCAAAGTATCAACAGTTAAGCTGGTTGTAAGTAAATAGGAGATTTAGCTATGAGAGTATCTGGATTGATTCTATCGTTGATTGTGTCTATGGCTGCATATTCACAGACAGCAGTCCAGTTTAATTCCATACCTGATTATTACGTAGAAATCAACAAGATTGTTGATTCTTTGATTGTTCTAAAACCGGATCTTATTGCAAAAAAAATTTACGGAACGAGTACATTTGGAAGAGAGTGCTTTGCCGTCAAGATTAGTGACAATGTTGATATAAACGAAACAGAACCTGAAGTTGGTTTTGATGCTGGAACCCATGCAGATGAATGGGTTGCGATGGCCATGGCAAATAATCTCATGCGGGATCTCATAAGGGAGTATGACACTGATTCCACCATTAAAGCGCTTGTTGATTCCAGGGAAATATGGATCTACCCCAAGGTTTTCATGGATGGAAATAGCCGGCTGAGCAAGGACGGCATCAATATAAACAGGGACTGGGGCTTCGCGTCCGGCACTCCATTTCAATCTCAGCACACTATATTTGCAGCTCGCTGGATGCTGGAAAACAGATTTGTCTGCCATTGGACGGGACATGATGGAGTAGAGACTATAGGATGGCATTCCAATAGTTCAGATGTCAATCAGTACAAGGAACTGGCAACACGTTATCACTCTTTTGCTTCCTATCTCAATTTGGGTTATGGATATGCTTCAGCTGGCTGGACCGATGCAGCTGCCCACGGAATGATGGGAACACTTTCTTATCTTGTTGAGGTTCATGGTGCGCATGCACCGGCAAGAGTAGATTCAATAGCTCCTTTGCGCTATCTTTTACACAAACCCGCCATGCTTGAAATAATCAAATTTGCCGGTCGTGGGGTATGGGGAATTGTTACTGATGGTAGCAGTGGTGAACCTGTCTCTGCTGAAGTCTGGGTTGAGGATGTTACAGCAAACAGGAATTTGAGGCATGTGTTTACTCACCCCGAGGTGGGTGATTATCACAAATGTCTTCTTCCAGGTCAATACAAGGTGCGTGTGACGGCCAATGGATATGTGCCATCATCGTCCATTGATGTAACGGTTGCAGACTCCATTCCTGTTGAACTCAATTTTAAACTTGTAAAGTCATCGTCAGCAGGTCATTATGCATGCAGAACAATAATAAGAGTAAATACACTTGCTGCACAAAATGAAAGAAGTACATTTTACAGTACATGGAAACATCTTGGAGCGCCGGATGGGCAGGGCTATCATCAGGGGAAACGCGGTTATGTAGTTGTTGACATGGGAGATATTTATCACAACTTGCCTGATACCGCTGATCTTGCAATATTTGATGCCGCTGGAAACGCAAAGGGCTATAAGGTGGAGATAGCAGCCGACTGGATTGGACCATGGACATTCGTGGGGATAGACACTGGAACTGCTACATTTGATATAAATGAAAGCGGTGTTGATTCATTCAGATATATCAAGGTTTCCGATATGGGGGATGGCGATACTTTGCAACTTGCAACCAGTTTTTGTCTGGATGCTGTTGAAGCTTTCTCTAAACCCGGGGGAAGTACTGCTGTTTCAAGAGCATCGGTTTCGAGTGCTGTTAACAATACTAAGCTTTCTATTTCGCCAAACCCAACAAATGGCAGTTTGAATTTTTCATATTATCTCCACTCACCTTTGCGTGCTGAAATTAGAATTTACTCTATTGATGGACGGCTGGTTTATTTGTCGGATCTGGGACCAAAGCAGAAGGGCATGAATGAATTAAGATGGAATGGCAGGAATATCAAGGGAGAGCCTCTTTCAAATGGCATGTACACTGTTAGATTAAAAACGGGGAATTCGGTTGTGTATTCCCGTATGCTAGTGTACAAATAAATGTTATAGTATCAACATTGATCGGAGGGTGGTATGAATGCCATATATGTCGTCTTTCGCAGGGGTGTGCTTGGTGTTTGCTTTATAGTTCTTTTTTCTCATTCAACTCTGGCGCAATATCATCCCTTCGATACCACCTTGGCTCTAGTTGATAGGCTTGTAACCGAGTATCCGGCAATAATCAAAAAATATTCCTATGGCACTAGTGTGCAGGGGCGAGAACTCTTTGCTGTCAAGATATCTGACAATGTCAACATAAATGAAATGGAGCCGGAAATAGGCTTTGATGGTGGAACGCACGGTAACGAAATACCAGGACAGGAAATGGTTATCTGGTTCATGAATGAACTTGTAACGCAGTACGGTGCTGATACGCTGATTACTCGTCTTGTTAACTCGCGGGAGATATGGATATATCCGCATGTTAATCCTGATGGACAGGTTAATAACACTCGCACAAATGCCAAAAATGTTAACATTAACAGGGATTGGGGATACTGGTGGAATGCAGATGAAGGAAGTAAGGTGCCGTTGTCACAGCCGGAAACAAAAGCCTCTGCAAGATGGTTTCTGGAAAATCATTTCACAATAGTACAGTCCAACCATGATGGTGTGCAGATGGTGTTGTACCCTTGGGCAATTCGTCCCAACACTATTGACGAACGGCCTTTATTTGAGGCATTGGCTTCAGTTTATTCAAATTATACAGGCTATAGACAGGGTCAATGGTATTCCACTTTGTATCAATCGAGTGGTGCCTGTGTTGATTTCTTTTATGGCGCACGCGGCGCTGTTGCCTTTGTTGTTGAAGTTAGCAGTAACAAGAATCCAGGTCCTGATGCCATTGCGCCGATTTATGCCAAAAATAGGCTGGGAATGCTGCACTTTGTTGAACAGGCAGGACACGGATTAACCGGAACAATAACTGATTCTGTTAGCGGGAAGTCCATACAGGGTCGTTTGCAGGTCATATGGAACGGTCTGGAATCATTTCCATATTACAATGATCCGACAATTGGGGACTATCATAAGTTTGTTTCACCAGGCAGTTACACAGTTTCAGTTGCTGCAAACGGATATGTAACAAAATCTTTTTCCGGCGTCACTGTTACTGATGGAGCAGCTACGCCACTTGATTTCAGGTTGCGTTCTGCTCAGGATGTGAATGTTTACGGTCAGCAGGTTGTATTTTGTCGTATTCCCGGCATAGAACCAAATGCTGCGCTTTTCAAGGACGAAGGCATAACACACAAGGCTTTGGGAATACCCGATGGCAGAAAATATTCAATAGGTAAAGGTGGTTTCATTGTTGTTGATTTGGGTGATACCATTCATGATGTAACGGGTCCAGATTTGCGCATTTTTGAGGGCGACGACATTGCCGAAAGTTATTCGGTCAGGGTTAGTTTGAGTATGTGGGATTCTCTTCCGACGTGGAAAGAGATAGGAAATGGAACAGGAACAGCATCGTTTGATATTTCCGGTAAAGGCGTTACCGCTTTCCGTTATGTGTATATAATCGATGACAATGATGACGATCTTTATGCTGAAAATGCTGGCTTTGATCTTGATGCTGTTATGGGAATCAAAGTGCCGGATGTTTTTTTGCCAACAACTCCTGAGCTGCTTAGTGCTACGCCTGGATTCAATGATGTTCGACTGACCTGGTCTGCTTCAATCGATAACGATAACGGTATTGCGCAATATATGATTTATAGGGACAATGTATTGATTGGAAGGACAATGAATGTTTCATATCTTGATGACAGCATTCCAGACAATACTGAATACGAATATTTTGTAAAGGCTGTCAACTATCAGGGGCTTTTGTCGGAAGCCAGTAATGCTCTGCAAACAAAAACATTGAAAGATACCACCAGGCCTTCATTGACAATTGTAAATGCGGATGCCGGTCAGTATCGAATAGATGTAGTCTATTCAGAGGCTGTTGAAAAAACAGCTGCCGAGAACATTGCAAACTATTCATTGTCCGCCAATTTACCAATAGACTCTGTTGTGCTCCTGGAAGACGGAGTTACTGCGCAGCTTTATTTGTCTGAAAATATGATAGACGGGTGGACGTATTCGCTCATTGTCAGCAACATTCCAGACAGAGCATACACACCTAATACCATTATGCCCAATTCTGAAATAACATTTGCGTTTAAGCTGGGACTTTCATTGTATTTGTCGCTGGACGAAAATAGTGGAGATACTGCACATGACCAATCTGTAAATGTGAATCATGGGGTGCTGGTAAATTCCCCAATTCGCTCTGCCGGAGTTCGTGGTAACGCCCTCTCCTTTGATTCAAGCAGTTATGTAACGGTCGCAAATTCTCCCTCTTTAAATTTTGGCAAGAGTAATTTTTCGATTGCGCTGTGGGTGAAGTTTGATACTCTGTACAGCAAACAGGTAATTATTGACAAAACAAACGGAACGAGTGGCTACAGGCTCATGACCTCTTCTTCTGATCCATATAAACTCATGTTTATTCGTGGTGGGGCGTATGGTGATGGCATCTCATCTTCAAGTGCGGTATTTGTACCGGGAAAGTGGACTCATGTAGCTGTTGTCGTGGCAAACAATACCGTATCCATATATGTTGATGGTGTTTCAAAGGGTTCCGGAACACTTAAAGATGTTGACGCATCAACAACAACAGCTCTCTTTATAGGGAGAAAAGGTTACAGCAGCTCTTCTGCTCTGCCATTCAAGGGAATGATGGACGACATTAGAATTTACAATAGGTTGATAACGAATAATGAAGTTATTGCACTATCCGATTCTACAAAAGCTGTAACGTTATCAGAAAATACTATTGCCAGCAACCTCATTGAAATTTCCACTTCACCAAATCCGTTTAACGCATCGGTTAGAATAATGGTTAATCATCAATCACCAGGAAAATTGCAGAACGATGTCAGTGTTGAGATTTTTTCCATCGATGGAAAGAGAGTTGGCAGACTGCCTGCTACGGAAATGAAGAGCTCCGGAAAATCCCATAAACGCTCATTTTATTGGAACGCTTCAGAAGCAGCTTCAGGCATTTATTTTGCAATAGTTAAGGCAGATGGAAAAAGTGTTTTGCGACGAATGATTTTGGTAAAGTAATTTAATGTTGATCTAACAATCTATTCGGGGGGCAGGTCGCGACCATTTGCAGTAAAGATCAGTGATAATTCCGCTATTAAGTAGTTTTAATTAATGTTAATAAACAACTTATTAACATTAATTTATAATTCAAATTAAGAGTACAACCCCAATTATTAGTGTAAAAACAGCACATTTTGCATTGGTTTAGCTGGCTTGCATATTGCTTAATATGAGTCAATATGCTGGTATTCTAATAATAATTTTGGGGTTGAAATGAAACTGTTTTCCGTTCTTATCCTGCTAGCTTGTTTAATGCAAACTTTGTATAGTGATACTCTCTCTGTTTTGTCGTCACCGTTCAATGCCAAGGGAGACAGTCTTACTAATGACAGGATTGCCATTCAGAAAGCCATTGACAGCGCTTTTTCTGCCGGTGGCGGAGTGGTCGTTCTACCATCCGGACGTAATTATGTAACCGGCAACCTTTTTCTAAAAAGTAAAGTTACACTGCACATAGATTCCGGAGCCACTTTATTAGCAAGCCTTAATGCAGCGGACTATACATATGCAAGCATAATCCCATGGCAACCTACAAGCATCAAATGGGACATCACTGCTGCCCATTATTATCCTCTCATTTATGCCGGTCCAACCGAAAGGAATGTTGGTGTCACGGGTAAGGGTACCATCAATATGCGCGACTGGAAATCTTCAGTGTTGACTTTTTTCGAAGTGGATTCCTTTGTCCTTTCCGATTTTAAAGTCCGTCTTGCCGGCACATGGCAGATTAGCATCCGCGGCTGCAAGCACGGCCTTTTGTCTAACCTCGATTTACGTGATCCTGCGCCTGGTGCAAAGAATGTTGACGGCATCGCATTAAATGGCCAGCATATCCGTGTAACCGGCTGCGAGGTGCACTCACAGGACGACGGAATTTATCCGTACACGGTTTACAACGATCCGCGCAGGGATGTCTGGTGGAACGCTGATAATCCCATACCCTCAACGAACATTGAAATAGATCACTGCAATGTCACCAGTTCAGGCGGTAGACCATTTCGCCTTATTCCATGGGGTACCGAACATCCTGATCCGGGTAAGTTGTACATGTCGGATATTTTCTACCATGATAATACAGGCATAATTGACGCGACAGAATGGTATGACGATCCGTATAGCGGCAGCACCTATAGCCGCGGCGGCGAATGGGATTTTGCACCAATATGGAATATCCGGTTTCAAATGAGTGACAGTTCAAAGACATGGCTTTCTTCGCAGCGATTCATCTACAACGGAGATTTTGAAAAATGTCAACGGTCGTGGTGGTCGATAATTCCTAACAGTTCCCAAAATTCAGCCGGTGTATCGGACAGCGCGGCTGGCCAGCAGGGCCGCAATTTCGGTTACATACGTAATCTGGGTTCAGGGCCTGCTTCCATTTTTCAGCAGGTCCATCTCGCTTCTTACGCCGACAGCCTTCAATCCACAACAGGCCCCTGGGACACCCGGTATCGCTTGCAGGCCAGGGTCAAAACCGGCGGTAATCCGGTTCGCCTCTTTGTCCGCACATCGGATAAACAGGATTCCATCGCCTCTACTGAAATTCAATCTGTCAATTGGACTCCTGCTGAAATAATTTTCAAAGTACCAGCCGGTAAAAGTTTCAACACCAGTTACGATGCAGGACTGACAGGCGGCATGGTTTCTGGCGGATGGGGATTCATTGATTCAATGACCTTAAGCCATATTATGCCCTTTGACAATGCACCAGAATCGTATCGCGAATCCTTTGCTGACAGCTCATTTGAAAAGAACTGGATGGAAAGAAATGGTCAATGGACACCGGACACCTTCCCCGGAACTTATGTTACCAGCAGCGGTTCGGCAGCTTACAACCAACAATTGAACGGATCAGGACGGGTTTCCGTCAAAATGCTTGTCGGCTCTTCAAAACCGAATCTTAAGGCCGGCATCATGCTCCGTTATCAGGATTCGCTGAATTATTATTTCCTGGGCGAGGTGGGTTATAATAACAGACCTGTGCTTGCAAAAATGACCAACGGCGTATTCAACATTATTGTCCGAATAACCAGCACATGGCCTCCTGCGCCGGTTCAATGGCTCAACCGGACCTATTGGTATACACTCACCGCCATTGACAGCGGTTCATATGTCGGGCTTTATATCAACGGGATCTTTGTTTTCAGGCAGAATGTTGGTCCAAATACAGGCGGGAAAGCTGGACTTCTGGTTTCAGCTTGCAGGAGAACTTTCAAGGATTTCACCATACAGGGATTCGGTACCCCCACAGCTGTAGAAAAAGCGAAGATAGAGATAATTGAGCCCTTAAACTTAACTTGCCATCCAAACCCTTTTAATCCATCTGTGTCAATTGAATTTAAGGGCCGCTTTGTAAAAGCCTCTATTAAAGTCCTGAATGTCTCCGGTAAACAAATTACCTCTTTTACATTAGATGGCTCAAAGGCTTCCAAATTTGTATGGAAAACTGAGGGGCTGGCAAGCGGCTCCTATTTTGTATCAACTGATGTTGATGGCCGGCGTATAATTCGGGAAATAAAACTTATTCGTTAATTAAGATAACCGTTCGTACATATTGTCGACCATTAATCAGACCTCGGAGGAGATAACAGCCCTCATGCAGGCCGGAGGTTGCGAAATGTATAACTTTATCTGATACAACAGAAGGATTAGAACAGATTCGCCCTTTGATATCATATAAGTGGAATGATGATAATTTCACACCAGCAGCTGCCTCAATCGACAGGCTGCGATTATTGTATTTCACCCTGCAACCTATTTGAAAATGTCGATATGTTTCAGCAGAAACGACTGATTTATCTACAAAGTCGACACCAAAAGGCTGAGTATATGTCTCCCCATTAGAGCCTATCAATTTTGCCCGAATGTATTTGATTAATGTTGCCTCAGTGAAATACTTACCGCAGTTGACGGTTACACCAGAATCAAGAACAGTGTTTCCGGAAATCCAATATAACTTAGTGTAATTTTTTGCGCTAATTGTTATACTGGCTGCCTGAGAATCGACCATTATGGAATCAATACTGGGTGCCTTGTGTTCACCTGATCCGCCTGGTTCGTAGCAGAAATAAAACTGTCCCTTCATCATTGACTGACGAATGCTGGCTTCCGTAAGAGTGTCAACAAAAAGGATGTTGTAGTTTTTGAAAAGATGCGCAGTCGTGTGCATGTCATCGCATGAATATCCCCAAACCGGCCGCTGCGGCATTGTAGAGATTAAAATTGAGTCCCATTTTATCCAGTCATTAGGATAACGGTTACCTTGATTAAAAACCTCAATACCACTTAGCATTGGATAGGTTCTGAACAAATTGACATACCATGAGGCTGCATAACTATACTTTCCAGGATGATGAACGATAGCCAATCCATTGCTGTCTACAATTCTGTTGTATACAGTTGTAACACTTGATCCTGGATTACCGGGTATTGTTGTGAATAAATTTCCGGTATGCTGGATACTCGAAAATTCATTTCCTGGTATGGCTATCATGCCCAATGAATCGGGATTGCGTCCGTAAGTTGTCCAAGGCCACGTACAATTATTGTGGTCTGTGATCGATAGTATAGTGTAGCCGTTTGTGTAGTAGCTGTCTATAACAGCTGGTACTGCCATATTGCCATCACTCAGATTTGTGTGGGTATGGAAATTAGCCTTATGGCGTTCCCAGGCAGAACTCGAACTCCATTTAATGTCACGATATGGATTTTCCACAATCAGCTGTTTTTGGGAAAATGAAAGCGTCACATAAACAGAAACAAGAGATAATACAACTATCAAACTTCGGGTATTTTTCACGACTATCCTCTATCTATTTAATTTCTATCGTGCGACAAGAAATCGTATTGTCTTGTTTGCTTTTCCGTCAATGCTAAGTTTGGCGAAATATACACCATTTGAATATCTGTTTCCTGTGCTGATGGCTGATGCTATTGATAAGTCAACTTTTTCTATTCTCTTTCCTGAAGCATCGTAAATCTCCACTATTGAGTTGCGAAGCGTTCTTCCATTGTTAAACGATAAAGAGCTGCTAACGGGATTAGGTGAAACTGTAAATGCGGTGGTTTGTTCTTTCTTCATGCCGGCTAATTCCTCCGAGGTGTTTTTTGCAGTGTCATGTTTATAAACATACACCTTGTTGCCATATTGCCACATTACAACTTTATACTCTGCTACGAATGCGCAGGTAGGCATATCGTATGTGCTCCATATCTTAGGAAGGTTTAGTTTTCTATAACTATTTCTATCGCTGTCAAATTCATAATAGCAGTCAACACCTGCAGAGTCAGCACCTTTTATAAGATATCGACCCGAAACAGGATCTACAGATATTATTGAAGAGTTAACACCCATTTTAACAGGAGAATCATTAAGTCGCTCAATCGTTCCATCTTTTTTGATTCGCATCATTACATTTGTAGAATAATTTCCACCGGTAATTAAAATTTCTTCTCTGAAAGGATTGTGTCTGCCCGTACTGTGATATCCGCATACCGGAAGTGAATCGTCAAGTTTGACCCAGCGTTTTGTTGAGTCGCTGTAAAAATTTACTATGCCTCCACCTAAACCCTGACTAAGGGTAATAAGACCTTTTTTTGCATTAAAGTACTCAATGACAGATTCTTTGTTAAGAGAAGGCGGATTTGCAATGAGTGTCCATTTCTCTTCAAAGAGATCGTAATAGCAAATTCTTGTGGGCGTGGATGCACCGCTCATGTCAACTCCAGCGTGAGCATGATGGTAGAATCTGCTGTTTTCAATGTCAAAGGCGTTATTAGCATATATGTGTCCCCACTTGCTTTCGATGTGAGGGCTGTTTGCCGAATCGTGGTTAAATGGAAGAGGTATTATTTTCCATGAGTTGGATTCTTCTGTGTACGAAATGAATTTGCGTGTTTGACGCATGCCCATATGCAGGTACTGGCCAGTTACACTATCCCAGTGAGAATCGTCTGTCCATCCAAGGATATCTAATCCTCTTGAAGGAGGTGGAGAGGTAAGGAGCCCGAGATTATATGTAGTATCGTTATAAACATATGTATGTGTTGTGAATGGTATGATGGGTACTTTGGCCCATGTACCAGGTGTTAACGTATCTGCAATTTTTGCTAACAAAGAGTTCGCACGACGTGCTGCAATTTGTTCTGTTGTTGGTCTGGCAGAAAAAGATTCAAAACTTAAAACTAGTAGCATAAGTGTTACTGGAATAATGGCATTTTTTCGCATAATCCTCTCCTTGTTTTTTTTGTATTTACACAGGAAAGCAATTGATAAGCCAAAAGCTAGAAAACAGTAAACCCCATTATTTTTAAAAATAATGGGGTTTATAGATGACAACCACAACTTTATTAACGTCAACAAATATAGATATTACCGTTAATTTAATACAATAAAACGAACGCCCTTTCGGGTTATATCATCAGTTTTTAGCTGCGCAAAATAGACACCGTTTGAAAATTTTCTGTTAACATGATTCTGGATGGTTTTATTAAAATTGATTGTTTCAATTAACTTTCCATCGACGCTGAAAATGGCGAGAGACACATTTTTTGAAGGATTTGGTATTGAAAATTTTACAAATCCGTTCGAAGGATTTGGTGAAATAGAAAGGGATGTTGCCGTTAGAGATGATGTTCTATTCGTTTCAAGAGATACTGCTTTCAATGTGTCATGTTTGTAAACATACATGGTATTACCATATGTCCAGAGGGTCACCTTGTATTCCGGAATGAAAGCGCAAGTTGGCATGTCGTATGGCCCCCATATTCCGCCATTCTTTCTAGTTGGCGGATGAGGTATCTCTTTGTAAATATTTTTGTCAGAATTGAATTCAAAGAACCTTTGAACTCCAGTTGCTATTTCTATCCTTATCAAGTAGCGTCCGGTTACAGGGTCAACAGTAATCTTATCAGAACTCATACCAATTGGAATGGGAAGATCGGCTAACCTCTCGACCGTACCATCCTTTTTTAATCGAACAACACCTTGAGGCTGATCATTTCCGCCAACAAAAAGAATTTCCTCTTTAAAAGGGTTATGTCTCCCAAGAGTATGGTAGCCGCCGACATAAAGGCCATTAGCTAAAACCCTCCAGCTTTTTGTTGAGTCGCTATAAAAGTCAAGCCTACCACCGTTTGTACCCTCACTTAAACAAACGAGTCCCTTCATTGCACTGAAATATTCAATTGAAGATTCTTTATTGCTGATTGGATTACTTGATAAACGTGTCCACTTTTCAGTAAAAACATCGAAATAGCATATCCTTCCCGGATAGGAGGTTCCGGAATCAATACCATTTGGTAATGCATCACTGCCGTGCGCATGATGATAGAATCGACTATTTTCGATATCAAAGGCATTATTGCCGTACACATGTCCCCAATATGCTGCTATGTGTGGACTTTGTGCCGAGTCTGGATTCTGCGACAGGTCAATTACCCTCCATGTATTTGTTTCCTCTGAGTAAACTATGAATTTTCTTGTTTTTCGTAGCCCCATATGAAAATACTGTCCTGTTACAGAATCCCAGTGAGAATCATCGCACCAGCCTAATATGTCAAATCCAGTGGAAGGCGGTGGAGATGTGAGTAGACCCAATGTGTAGTTCACACCATTATACAGGTAGCTATGGTTTACCAAGGGTACAACTGGTAGCGTACCCCACGTCCCGGGAGTTAGAGTGTCGGAAACTTTTGCTAAAACAGAATTAGCTCTGCGCGTTGCTATCTGCTCAGTTGTTGGCCGTGCTGCAAGAATTCCGTCTGCAAGAAATAATGATAAGAGAAAAACACAGAGCCATTTGGACGAATGATCTTTTTTTATCATAACCGCTCCTTGTAATATTACTAACATTCAATATAATTACTTCATCAAAGTGAGTTTTACAAGTGAAGTTTTACCATTTGCAGCTGTAAGTTTCCCAAAATATATGCCGCTAGCTGCAAAGACTCCTTTTGAATCCTTTCCATTCCATTCTATTGATACATTTCCAGCCCTCGGAAACATAGTAGAAACACTATTTACCATCCTGCCAAGCATGTCGTATACTGTGAACGTTATCTCGTGTTTTATCTGGCCTGCCGGTAAATTAAAATGAATTTTTGTTGAAGGATTGAATGGATTCGGACGAACACCTGTGATTTTAAGTTCACCAAATTTACCGGAAACGGATTTCTCAGCAGCTACAACACTAAGTTCACCATCTTTTGGAAGTACAGGACAGAGGCTGTCATATTCATAGCTCATCATTACTCTGCCGTGTAAGCCAATTTTGCCGTGCAGTTTTGTTTCAGTAGCGGGAAGAGCATTGCTCCTGAACAGAGCTCTAGAGTAGTAGTCAAAAGCCGCAGAGTCTCTGCTGGTTGTGAATCGCTGATGGTATCCAATACACGTCATTGCATTGGCAAGCGCCTGCATACGTGCTGCAGGTTTGTTGAAATGTTTTGCAACAAATGCATAATTATCTGTGTGGCCTATATTGTCAAGAGCATTAATACCTGTGTATCGGGGTTGATAGAAATAGCCTGGTGTCCGAAGGTTGTCTCCGCCTCTGCTCTCAATGTGCTGCTCTGCTCTTTCGTAAAGCCTGTATATTACCTGCTTGAGAGTGTCTTTCACAGATGTTTCTGTCGGTTTGAGTGTTTGATATAGGAAAGTCAATGGAGGAACCATGTATCCCTGCATTTGGCTCCAGCCCGTTTCATCTGACATGAAGCCCGGACCCAATCTTTTTTCCATCGGTACAATCATTTTATCAAAAAGATGTACCATGACACCGTAGTAAGCTGGAGAATATTGATACCATACACCTGAGCAAAGTTTTAAAAGAGGCCACCCAAAATAGCGGATTTCTTCATCAGCTGCATACATATTTTCAAGCTGTCTTGCGTAAGCTCTTGCAACAAACCAGACAGCGCCGTCAACACTCTTTTTAAAGGCTTCACCAACAAATGGATCTCCAGTCAGTGCATAGTAAAGCCCCATGCTTTCACTCCAGCAATGTGGCGGGCGATTAGAAGTAAGGGCTGTGCCGTGATCGTCCTTTTCGTAACGCGAATGGCCATCAACATAAGGGTGGCCATTTTCATGATGATAAACTGTTTGTGTATGCCGTCTGTGATTCATAAGCTCAGCAACCTGCCAGGCTTTTGAGTGACCTGTTCGCAGAAAACTGTGAAGCACGCCAACACCCATGTCATAGTGAAGGTTACAGTATCCACTTGTCCACTGAAGATCGCCCATGTTGTTATCGCCCCAGTTATTACGTTCTACTCCCCAGTACTCCCAAATGGATTCGCGTGGTCTATCTCCTGAATTTAGTGGTTCTTCTGTCATGTCATAATCATACAAGATGCCGGACCAAATTCTTTTGCGTTCGAAAAGACGCGCTTCAAGACTGTTTGCTGGATACATCTTACGAAGCGTATCAGAAAAAAATCCTGGAATGGCGCCTGTTGCATGCAGATATTGATCCTGATACCTTGGCAT
>JAEUSG010000128.1 GCA_016788315.1 Fibrobacterota bacterium
GCACTGTCCCCATATTTTACTTTCAGAGATACAAATTCAGCAACACCGGACTTACGCTTAAAACCACGCTGTGCCGCAATGGATGCTGGAGATTCTAATAAAGTTAAGGCATGGTTGCGCCGCGATATTCGTGACACAGTCCGTCAATACCGCCAGTTTGATATGGGAGCCTTTGAGATAGATGAAACTCTGCCTCCTGATACTGTCAGACGTTCTATTGGTACAAATGCCGGCGATGTCTTTAGCACTGGAACAGTTACAGCGCTTAATGCAAATAAACTCTATTTTCCTGCAACTGTTCTACCTGCTGGCATAGGTGAGGGCGATAAGATATTTATCAATCAGGATAATAGTCCTGCCGGTCAAAGAGAAACTACTTATGTGTATCAACGTGTCAATGATTCAATTCTTCTTGTCTGGCCGGGAGTGCAGAAAGGACATGCTACTCAGGATTATGTGATACGACGTGTTTATAATACAATGTCGGCTTGGGAATCAGCGCGACAAGGTGATTTAGTCACTGATAACAGAGTAGAAAAGGGTATAGCGTATAATGACGGTGCTTTCAGTGAAACGGTAATTCTTGATGGTTCAACCACTGATTCGACACATTTTCTATGGCTTTCAGCAAACCCCAAACAGCGTCATAACGGACTTGTTGGAACTGGTGTACGTGTATCGTCAAGTATTGGTGGAACCTTTGGAGTGTTTACTGTATATGATGACAATGTAAGAATTGAAGGGTTCGAAATTTCAAGTACAAACCCTACTCATGCATTCAGGTGTGCAACACCTGCTGGTAAACATGAGTTTAGTCAATTGCTGATACATGATTTGGGTGGATATATTCTTTCATATGTTAGTGGCACAACTAAAATTTATCTCTATAATTCACTTTGCTATAATGTCGGTTCTAACGGTATTGTTGGTAATATTGGAGATTTAACTCAGGTTAATGTCTATAATGTTACAGCACTAAGAACATTGCAGGATGCTGATAACACGGGTGCAGGTATTAGATATGCAACTGCAAACAACTGTATTGTGATGCATTGGGGACCAACCACTGGTTACGCAGATTTTCTTAATTTAGGTGCAGGAAGTTCAAATAATATTTCACATGATGCCAGTGCTACCAGTACAAATAGTTTAATAAATCAGAAGCCATATGATCTTTTTGTAGATACAACTGCTTCATCTGTCAATCTTCGATTACGCAGTCATTCACCGGCAATAGGGTCAGGAACGGACTTGTCTGCGTTAATAGTATCTAAGGATTTTAAGGATAGCACTCGTGGCTCAACATGGGATATTGGTGCTGATCAGTTTAATGGTAATCAGTTTGAGTTTAAGGCCGGAACAAATGAGTACAGTATAGGTAGAAAACCGGATATTCCAGTTACAGTTTCTGGTGTCTCTGGAACTGGGCCATGGACTGTTTCGTTCTCAAATTCTCCTGACCTTTCAAGAACATTTGCTGGTGATGCCTTTAATGATGGCAGCACGTATAAAAATAAATGGTATATTACTGCTGTTGACAACACGGCAAAGACTGTTACTGTTGCAAATAATGAGTATAATGCATCAGGACTTATTTCACCGTCAACAGTTAATACATATCACCCTACAGTTGGCCGGTTCTTCAGTACTATGCAAGCCTGGGAAGATATGCGTGATGGCAACCTGGTTGCGGCCAGCCGTAAAGAGAAGGGCGTATGCTATAAAGACGACACATTAAAGACAGGTGTAGTTATTGATGGGTCGACCACTAATGAAACAAATTTTATGTGGTTGACTTCTGCACAAACAGAACGCCACAATGGTGTTGGTGGAACTGGTGTTGTAATAAAACCGACAGCAAGCGGTACATGTGTTAAAATAGATGATGACTATACCATTGTTGAATGGCTTGACATAGTTGGTGTTAATAGTGCTTCGTTTACCGCTGCAATTACATGTAATAATCAGGGCGGGATAGTACGTAATACTATTGTTCGCAATGCTACTGGAAATAGCGGTGGTATAAGTCTGTCTAATGCAGCCTGGCAGGATACTATGTTTGCATATAACAACGTTGTATATGACATTCCAGGTAGCGGTATAAACGCTGATGGTAATGTTCCTGCGGTTATCGCCAATAATACTGTTTTCGGGTGTGCGGACTATGGTATAGCTGCCGGTGCTGAATCAAATTTATACAACAATATTGCCTATGGTAAAGCCAGTAGCGATTTTACACTTGGTGCAGCACCTAAGAATGCAAGAAATAACCTCTCCTTTGATGCTACCGCTCCAGGTAGTGCTGCCTTGATAAACAAAAATCTTGCTACTCAGTTTGTTGATACAAATGCAGCTACAATAAATCTCAATTTGAAACGTGGTGCAGATGCTTTTAGAGCCGGCGATTCAGCAGGATTATCCAGATTCTTTATAAAAGATATTCGTGATACGATAAGATATTATGGACGCTGGGATATTGGCGCTTTCGAATTCTCTGATATGGACTCTGTACAGCTATATGTTGACTACGCAAATGGAGTCGATGCGGCTGGATATGGTACAAGTCCTACAACCCCTTATAAAAACATTGAGTATGCTTATGACCAATTGGGGAGTTCAGTACCTGATAGCGTGTATGTTATAAATCTCTTGTCAGGTACACATGTTGCAGCAAGCCCAATAAATATTGACGCAACAGGACCCGATTTTACAGAAGGTACACCACTAATTATTAGATCGTATTCAAGTGGTCTTGATAGTATTGCACAGGTAGCTACTACAGCATACATAGCTGGAGAAGGAACATTTGCTCCTGCAGTATCAAATGTGATTTTTGATAGGCTTGTTTTTAGAGGCACTTCGGCCGCTTCATCATTTGGTAATGGTGCTTGTATCAGTTACTATTCAGGCTCTAATTACCATAATATTACTGTGAAAAACAGCATCTTTCATTTAGACAGTCTTATGGATGATAGACGCGATTCGTATCGGGCTGAAGTAGGTATAAACCTGCATAGTGCGCGAAGACTGAAGGTGTTCAATAATGTGTTTATTGGTCGAGATGATGTTAATTCATATGATAGAGGGCAGGCGGTTCAGTGTGGAGGAGATAGTACCTATATTGCAAATAACACCTTCTACAAGGTAAGTAATGCCTGGAGAGCCTATTTATCGGCAGGAATGTATGGTTCTATATTTGTAAATAATATGATCGATAGCTGTGCTTCATACGTAATAACCACGGACGCAGTTACGGACACTCTGGATATGATCAATTGCGGATTCAGATCTGTTTCCGGTTATATCTATTCCAGTACCGGTAATTCTGTTGTTAATTTGAAGAATGAGAAATATGTGAATGTTTCTCCTGTACAGTCATATGATTGGCGAAAGAGTGGTTTTGCTAAGCTCTTCAAAAACAGTCCTTTACGTGATGCTGGTAAGGACACGACAGGTGTACCTTCAAGAGATTTTTATGGAATTGTGCGATCAGGAGCGCCGGATATTGGAGCATGTGAGTTAAATAGAGATTTAGATTTTAATTACGCAGATACTATAAATCTTTTCGTGGATTATGACAAAGCTGATAACAGTGGGGATGGTCGCTCAATCTTGACAGCTAAAAAACATGTTCAGTCGGCTTATGACCTGATTCCATCCGTTACCGATAGTTTGTATATAGTCAATCTAATGCCTTCAGCTGTGCCATACCAAAGCGTGACAGGTGGGAATATTCTGTTGATGGATGGATCGGTCACGGATTGTCGAACATGGACGCGAGGTATAATTGTGCAAAGCTACTATTCGGGATCGAACTTCAGACATCGCGACAGCATTGCGACTGTTGTAACAACGGTGCAGTCCGGCGGAACAATTCGTATCCAAAACGGCATGCGTCATGTGCACATGCGTGGACTTCATTTTAAGCCAACCGACGGATATGATGATCAGGCGATAGGTTTCGTACTAGGCACATTCAAAAATTTCAAAATCAGTGAGTGCGTTTTTGATACACTATATTCAAAGAAGTGGAACGGTGCAATATTAGGTTATAATTATCCTTCATCGACTTTTGATAGTTTAGACATTTACAACAATATATTTATAAGCTCTGAAACCGCACCAGGAAACCATATTGGTTATATGCCTACTGTTGCCAATGCTTCCTATGGTGTTAAGATTTACAATAATACATTTAGAAATTCAGATATACTTTTTGTCGGATTCGGTCCAATAGGTTCGGGTCGATATTCTGTAACAAACAACATATTTGACAATGTAACAACCTGGTTGTTCTGTTGTGATCCTGGCTTTGACAGTAGCTATATAAATTGGAACGTTTATCACAATGTTACTGGAATGGGAACTTTTGGAACATTAGGTTTTACAGGTAATACTGATACGCTCATGCGGGATCCAAAAGTAGTTTCATACGACTGGAATCATGCCTCTTTTGGTAAACTTCATGATGAAAGTCCATGTATAGGGTTCGGAAAGGATTCATCATTATCAGTTGGTGGAGAAATGGTAAGGGTTACGCCAGCATATGATTTCTATGGCCTGCCACGCGAAGGTGGAAATGATGTAGGTGCATGTCAGTATGATCCATTAGGTGAGGTTGGCAAGCGAGTTTTTCAGTGGGAAAAGCGTGGCGGCAAATATGCAGCTACAGAGGATGCCTATATATCAAGCACTAACCCGACTTATAATTACGGTATTGCTCCCACAATGACGGTTGGGCCTACAAGCAGTTCGCTCTTGAGATTCAACTCATTCGCCGGTGATGAGTCGCCGCTACAGGTTCCAAAAAAGGCGCATGTTGATAGTGCATTCATATACCTGAAATCATCCGTTGGCAGTACGGGAAGCCTG
>JAEUSG010000167.1 GCA_016788315.1 Fibrobacterota bacterium
GCCCTATACGGCCTTTATAACCGGTATTTCCACACATCTGGCAGCCCATGCCATGAAACACACTGCCAACTATCGATAACTTCTCTGCAACTGTAGAATCGACTGGTATCTCAACTTTGCAATTTTCACAAATCCTTCTTACAAGCCGCTGTGCTACTATCTGATGAATCGTAGAAGTTATCAGAAACGGCTCTATACCCATATCCTGCAAGCGCACAATGGCACTAGGCGCATCATTTGTATGCAGCGTAGACATTACCAGATGCCCCGTCAATGCCGCTCTTACGGCGATATCAGCCGTATCCCTGTCGCGAATCTCACCAACCATGATAATATTGGGATCCTGGCGCAATAAGGTTCTTAAAGCTGTAGAGAAAGTCAGCCCGATCTCAGGCTTTACCTGTGTCTGATTAATTCCTTCGATGTTGTACTCTATAGGGTCTTCAACCGTCGAAATGTTTACCTGAGGACTCTTTACTTTGTTCAATGCTGCATACAGCGTTGTTGTTTTACCCGATCCGGTTGGCCCCGTTACCAAAATCATTCCATATGGTCGTGAAACAGCACTTTCAAAACTCTTTAGCTTTGTCTGTTCCATTCCAAGGGATGACATTTGCAGCGACACTGAAGATTTGTCGAGAATGCGTAAAACAATCTTCTCGCCATATCCTGTTGGCATTGTCGAAACACGAATATCTATCCCACGCCCTTCATAATCAAACCTTATCTTACCGTCCTGAGGTCTGCGTTTCTCTGCGATATCTAACTGAGCCATTATTTTTAGTCGACTTAATACTTCCGGTTTGCGGATGTTGGGGATCGGTTTTCCCTCTTGCAATAAACCGTCTATGCGGTAGCGGACTTTTAGTTCTGTTTCGAAGGGTTCGAAATGTATGTCTGATGCGCCATTCTTTATTGCGTGGGATATTAGGTTGCTGACTAGGGTGACTGTTGAGCTTTTTTCGTGTTGGGTTGTTCTTGGGTGCTCAATTGAATTCTGGTTGTGCGTTGTTGTTAATGAATTTATGTTAGCGTTTTTGCCGGTTATGAAGCGTTGTTCTTTTACAAAATAGAAGTCGACAAAAACACTCTCTTTTCGCCTCATCTCATTTGACTTCGAAGAACACACATGCTGATTATTGTTATGCACTTCTTTTACAGTCTGAAATTGAAATATTTTTATTTTCGACATAACCGAAATTTTACCTAATTAATTATCTGCTAATTTTTTATTCTATTGTTAAAATATAACTTATCTTAACGACAATCTCCATGACAATTCATAGTAGCAAATCAAAGTTTTGGATTGCCACGAGTTTTGTTTTTTTGTTGAAATTGATTTGAAGAATTAGAACCATTTACCCCAATGGAATAGTATTGCGCAGTGTTTCATTGAGCCATACGGCGATTGAGGGATGTGGGATGTTCGGGGAATAACGTTGAAATATTGTGATAATTAATTTGGGGAAAAGTAAAGTGACAAAAGTAAATCACAATTATCTCCTTTTCCATTTTTGATAATTATTATACGCTTTTATGAACCCAAAAACCCTTGGTATCTCAAAATACACAAAACCTTTGACTGCCTTATCATCTGTATACGGTTTGAGAAACACATATGTCATACATAATGCCCCACTAAACAAATATAGCCAACCAGCTTTACTCTTTGGATTTTGAACCAACAATGCAGCACCTGGCAAGGTAAATAAACTACCAATAACCATGGATTCCCCCAATGGTAGCCCTTCATGTCCACTGTTAGAGTTATGCCAACTACTCATTGCAGCATATATTACACCAGAACATTCGATTGTTAGTGGGACAACTAGACCACGTAGAACCGTTAATGAATCATTTTGGCTTTCTGGTCCAACAAGAAAGTTACCTGAAGTCGAACAAGCTTTATAAAAAGCGCCCGATGGAGGTATGCCAATGGTTGATGCCAATAAACGATCTACTGAGATAGTCAACAACAGTAGACTGATTAATATTTTTTTCATATTTTATTTGGAGAATGTTAAATTTGATGACATTATCTTTTTTTCATCTATCAATCCACGATTGTTGTGTACACTAATACATTCATGTGTAAATGCGGTTCCAATTATTCGACACATTGGATAACCACATTTAAAAATTATTTTTCCAAATAGACTTCCTTTACCACTACCCGTGAACTCATGAGCCATTTCTTTCGCCCAAGGTTCGGCAAAGAATCTCACAACACGTGTAACAGAACGTCCAATAAAGTTTTTTTCCTGCATCAATTTTACTACATACCTCGCCCAAAAATAATAGCCCTGAAAAACAACAATGTCATGTTCTTTTAGCCAAACACCATATTTTTGATCTGCAAGATATATCTCACCTGTCAAATATCCTTGTCTATGAAGTTCTGTGCATATTACGCAAGGACTGTTTTTTTGTTGTGGTTTATTTTGAGGAATAGACCTTTGTGGTTTAGTGTTCAAAGTAGGAAACTTTGTCGTACCACCACTTCCACCGGAATTCCCGCTGTTTCGTTTATCAATCGTAGGGGTTCCACCAGAACTTCTAGTAACATCTTTTCCTGATACACTTACTTCTTGATATATTGGGGCATCAGTTGGATTTGCATAAGGACTTGTTCGATAAAATCCTGCTGTAAAATTTTGTGTTCCGTATGAATTTACGACAAAACTGTAAGACCTTTCATAACCCATAAAATATAAGTCCATTTGTTTTTGTAAATCAGAATGTTTGTAATACCAGTCACTTCCAAACAAGCTCATACCTAATCTATCAACAGGATCGCTTGGATCATCGTCACCTGTACCAAATAATATCCACGGCAAAACATCATTGAATAAATGGCCAACAGGATGTTTTTGTGCATCATAATAATTATATGTTCCTGTAATTAATGGGTATGTGACTAAATTTCCATTTTCGTCAAATACCAACTCCCCGTGTCCATCTGGAGAAATATATTTTGAAAAATGACTACTTGGCCCAAACTCATGTAAACGAGATTCTGAATAAGGTAATTTCCTCCAGCCAGCATCAATAGCTTCTTGCTCGGTATTAATACCATAATCTCGTATTCTTGTTGTAAAATCTTTTAGGAAATAACCATCATTATCACAATAAGAAATAGGGTTAAAGTTGTTACCTGCGTATGCATACGGAGTAACGAATTGTTCATCTGGATCTTGACTGTTCCATTGTCCTAATTCTGGGTCATAGTATCTTGCGCCGAAGTAGTATAAACCCATACCTTTACCATCAATCCCCAAATATTGAGATTGTCCTGTTTTATCCAAAGCTTTACCAGTAAATGTCTCAGTAGCATCAATACCAGCCATATTACCATTAGCATACTCTTGCTTATCACCATAGGAAAAATATTGAATCTGATCCGCAGTATTACCTGCCTGATCAACAATCTTCATTGTTGACCCCAAATGGTTAGTAATATAATACAAACTCTTTGCGTAAACACCCTGAGCAGTAAACACCTCTTTCCCAACCATTCCAGAAGCATAAATATTGGCAAACTTCACCCTGCCTAACCTATCCATTTCAGCGATTACATTCCCTGATTGATTTAGTGAATAAAAAGCCGCATCGACTGGACTATAAGCGTAATATTCAACAGCACCAATATCACGTTTCCCTTCGCCATCAAAACGATCATAATAATCATCTCTCGGCATGCCATAAGAAGCATATCCGGCATCAATTAGCGGACTACCATATTGTGGGTTAGCAAAATCATATGTCGTTGGAGTAACAACAATTAAAGGATCGGCAACAACACCCAAAACATTACCAGCAGCATCAGCGGCAAGCTTATAGCAATAGTTATTCTGATTCAACAAAAACAACGTGGTCCCGGTTTTCACAGTTCCAAGCGACAAAGTTCCCATAACAAGGTTGTTTACACATTCCACATTTACATTTGTTGTCATTTTAACAAAACTGCTCCAATCATTCAAAGCGGTATTGTTATAAATCTTATACTTTGATCCACCATTTGTTCCCTGTTCAATAGCTGGATAAGCAGCATCCAACGTAGTAAGTGCACCATAATCCATAACAAAAATGGAGTTTTCTACAAGTAAACCATCACCCAACCCGCTAATCGGCTGCAATCGGGCAGAAGAATAGACGCTTGTAAAACGACATTTTCTAATAGTAACGTTTTCAGCTCTTCCGAGAGTTGCATTATATCCACCGACTACACCACGATTAAGTGCTGCTGTGGAGCCTTCGAAGCATACAGCATCGATAATAACATTTTTTGTGTACAGAAGGTTGAAAATTGTACCAGCCATACGAAAAGTAACACGATTATTGACATCGAAAGATCTAATCGTCAACGGATTTTCCGGTGTGAAGTTCTTCAAATCTGTCATAACAAGACCGCTATTATACGTTGCACTTGCTCCCTTGACAAGGCTGATGATATATGGTTTTGTTGCCAAGCCACCAGGAATAGCATCATATGCTGCCTGTATACTTATGAACGGAGTTGCCTGTTGTCCATTTTTAACAGAACCTGTATAATCTGGATTTACAAATATAACAGCAGGTACACTGCTCGGGGTATTTCCATTCACTTCAATAGGCCCGATATCAGGATTCTGTCTCACTGCTGCGTTAAAATCTGTAGACGGGACGATAGAACCATTGAGTCCCATATCAACACAAGGGGTGCTACTAGATAAAGCACCTACAGTTAGGGATAATGGATCTGCATCGGTAAGCTTTGGATCACGAAGAAGCGTATCCCTATAAGTAAGTGTTACAGCAGCATTGGTAACTGCAAAAGAGCCTGCCGTACCGTAGTTATAGGAAAGTGAATTATAAACATTGAAAATTCCTGTAGCCGGTGCTGCCAAATCGAGACCTTTTGTGCAACTCAAAAAGATGCAGTTACGAATATCAGACTGAACAGGAAACTGACGATCTGTAACTTTTGCAACGGTACCTAAACGGTAGAACAAATTATTTGCAAGATACAAATCACCATCACCAAGTGTAATTGCTGTCCCTGTTTTAGCAGAAGAACCAATGAATATTGAATTCTGTACAGTTATATCTTGAAAAATAGGGCCGGAGCCATTTTTACCATCTATAGCTGTTGAACTTATTTTGCAATTAATTCCATTATACAAAACTTCAAAAGCAAAAACGCAATTTACAAATTCAATATTAGGGAAAAAAGCGCCTGGTACAATTGCACTTGAAACGTTGGGACCACCGAAAAACTTTATACCATCAAATTTTACATTGAGCACTTTGATATTAAACAAGTTAACCGAAGTACCAGCGGTATAAATTACGGCTCTTTTGTCATAAGCCTGTTCATACGACTTAATAGTTAGGTTGTTATCGCTAGAAAAGTTTACAGTTTTACCATCAGGCATCAGATAATCAAGCGTAACAAGACCAAAATCATTTTGAGCGGACATTATGCTGATAACATATGGCTCTTGGGCATATGTTGAAGTATAATTACCATTGGCGGCAATGATATCATTCTGAATCAGTTTATAGGCACGGTTCAGTGTTTTTAACGGATCTGTAATTGACAATCCTGTGTAGCTCACATCATTTCCAGAGACGCTATTAACATAAAAAGTCTTTGCGGATACAGAGAGAGAAGTTGCAAGAAGAAAGGAGAATAATATTTTTATAGTGTTTTTCATTTGTATAGTCCCCTTTCTTACCTGTTGTACTCAAATTTAGCAACTCTGTTACCAGCGGCATCATATAAGACCTCAGATGCAACTTTAGTGGAACCATCGTTCCAAAGCTCATACATCTTAAAGCGCACTGGCATATTCCTCCAATCGTAATCTATTATCAACCCTTTTGTACGATCTCGAATCATATTACCATTGGCATCATACTCAAAATTATAACCATAACCACCAATACCGGGATCCCAGGACATTGGATCTTCCCATGGCCCGCGATAATCGCCAGACAGTCCTTGCAATTGGTGCGATGATGAAGTAGGATACTGATACTCACTTGCTTTATTCCAGCCATACCACGGATTATATTTCTCATTTGACTTTATCTGTCCATCTGGATAATAACTCTGCATGGAATAATAGCCATTAGGATTTGCTCCGCTTTCGTCAGTATATCCAGTAACAGTAAGACGGTTTAATTCGTCGTAGTTATACTTAAAAACTTCTCCATTACCATTCGGATTAACCCCTGTATAACGAACGCCTGCAATATTGCCATTGAACTGTGGAGTTAGTGACACAGTACCATTACCACTTAATGCAGTTTTATCATAAGCAATCTCTTCGCTAAAGAGACTCCCCTTTTGCGTACTCGATACATCAAGGTTAGTCAGTTTACCCTGTACGTCATATGTATTTGTCTGTGTAAAATCGAAGGTTGCATTGGGATGAACCGTCTTTGTTACAAGCCCTCTAGGATCGTTATACTGGTATGAAATTTCATCAGCATTTACAGCTGTTCCATTTCTATCAACCGTAGTGACCTCATCTAGCCTACCCCGCAAGTCATAAGTCATCTTACGTGTAAAACTTACAGGCACCGCCCCTTTTCGTTTGAAATAATAGGTATCAACCTGCCCGGTCGTTGTGTATGTGTAGGCATGTTCCTGAACAAAAACGTCACCTTTATTGTCCGGTATGCGTTCAATAATCAGACGAACTTGATTATCTTCATCGTACAGATATTCAACTTCCACAGGATTTCTTGCTACAATAGAGTATGTTCTGCTTTTGTAAAGTCTTCCGTAAGTGTCATACTCATTTTCAACAAGCACACTCAGTTTTGTGACATCAGTTGCAAGTGCCGGCCACTTCGGATTATCGATATATGTCTGATTATCAAAATCGGTAGCAGTTTTTGCAGTTATATCGAGTACTCTATATAGTTGTCCTCGTGAATTGTATGTATATGCGATATAATTCAATGAAGAAATAGCTCTATGATTTGGATCACTCAAAAACCTGAGCATCCCTGTTTTGCTAAAGCGTTTCCACTTTTCACCATTCATATCCGAATTGCTGGTTGCCAACACACGGCCTGCCATATCAACAGTGTTATTCTGTTTAGAACCCTGACTAACAAGGACATTTGTAACTTTTGTTCTGTCAGAAGCTGCTGTAAAGTTGGATGGTGCGTACTGAACTTTTGGGTTCCCTGCTTTATCGTATTCCATGTAGGTCATGGAAACAAGATTTACATTGTTAGCCCCCATATTTTCACTGTTTTTTGTAATATATGAAAGTACTGTGTTGCCATTGTAATCTGTAATTGAGTGATAATAGTTTGACACACCAAACTGTTCAAGCTTTTTAACAATATTCCATCGGTATTTACCATCATCTGTTGTGGCCAGCACAGGGGATAAAACAGAGTTTGTAGTTATTGCAGCTGGTGAAATGGAACTTGCCGTGTAATAGAAATATTCATCACGGGTACCATCTCCAATGTAATTATTGGGGCCGGGAATACTTGTCTCTTTCACACGGTTTGTGCCATCCTCGTAGTAGCATTTCAAAGAGTATGGATTTTGAGCAAGTCCATAGCAAGCATCCAACTGACTTGCAACTGCACTCGTCAAGAAAAGTGCTCCAAGATAGGTTGAACTGTTCTGACCATTTGGAGACTGCGTGATTCCTGTATATGGAAACCTTACAGGTAATGAATTGCTTACAGGGCGATTCTTAGCATCGTACTGCGCCATGACCACCTTTACAGAATCGTAACTGTTTACATATTGATCACCATTAAACTCCTGGTTATGCACCTGAAGCACATTGCCAATAGCATCCGAGAAGGTTTTAATAACCATTGGATGTGTAGCAGTTTCACCCAGTTCCAATACAGCACCATCCACATAGAAAACAGCATTTTGGGTTGCATTTTCTTCGCGCACAAAAAACCTTATACGCGGTGTAGTATAATCGTTTGATGCCTGACTATACATACGTGACTTAACATTTCTAAATGTGCATTTAATATAATTCCACTGATTAGCAGTTACGGAACGAACATTTACCACCTGATCATCTGTACAATCTAATCCAATTCTATAGCTGGTAGAAACAGTAGGCATAATCCAGCAAGAGAATGTTACTGTTTTGCCAATCATTGCAGAAAATTGCGGATGCTTCTGATCCGAAATAAAATCCATACAGATGCCGTCGTTATATGAACTTCCCGGTGTAACTTGTAATGCTCTTTTACCATACAGATATTTTGTGTAAACCATAGAAAGAGTTGATGTCCAGTATGGTACCCAGTATGGCGCGGTATTTGAAGCCGACAATGCACCATCTTTTTCAAAACTCCATTCAGGTATCATATTTCCATTAGGAAAGCTGACCTTTTCGGATACGTTAGGAATAGCCGGATTGTAGTTGTCTGTACCACTTAAATCACGGGCAAACCATGTATGCCCCCAGGAATACATTGATCCTTTTTTATCAAACTGACCCAACGGAAGTCCATCTGTGGCATAAAATGTTACAGCTTTCCCGCCACCA
Organism: Fibrobacterota bacterium; assembly: GCA_016788315.1. Classification (GTDB taxonomy): domain Bacteria; phylum Fibrobacterota; class OXYB2-FULL-49-7; order OXYB2-FULL-49-7; family JAEUSG01; genus JAEUSG01. The sequence continues at coordinate 8,532 of JAEUSG010000167.1, forward strand.
GATACAGAAGTTGATATAGGCAGCTTTGAAACTGCATCATAACTTACAAGTGATACTTTAGCAGAGTCTGGATATATCATCAAATTATCGAAGAAAACATAGGTTGGCAGTTCTATGCGGATGTTGACTCCGGAAATTTTTGTCTTGCGCATAAAGTGTTCCATCTTGCCCATATCCGCTTTGGTATTAGGACAACGGAACTCTTCTGTTCTTGTAACAACACCGGCCGCATCCAATCCGCTAATCTTAATTACACCGGTACTGGTTAAATTATGACTATAAGCATCGAATTCAACTATACAGCCATTTATTGCGCTTGCTGTTGGTCTTGCAGTTGCAAGCGTAATTGTTGATGGGGATGTTGTGGTTTTAATGCCACCTTCTACGCGTTGACCTACAGGAATAAGCCAGCCATCTGTATCAAGGTCGTATGTACCAATATAGACCATATCCCTATCGGTGTTTGCAACTGATGCAACTACATAGTCACCTGTGGCATCAAAATAGTTCGCGCGCTTTTGTTTGTTTGCTGTTGCGGCACTACCATAAAGGGTACTTGTCTTTACTGATTTGGAAGTTTCATCCCATACATAATCATTATTAATGAGATAGTATTTAGATGTCGGTGTTGTTGCACGATTTACAGGATCTGCATAATAATATGCTTGATCTTTATCCGGATGCCAGAAAGTTCCCGGCTTGCTCCAATATGAATAGCTCT
>JAEUSG010000218.1 GCA_016788315.1 Fibrobacterota bacterium
AAAAAAGACTGTCCTTACCCTGTCAATGCAGAACAGAAAGTTCAATGCATCATTGCGGGATACCTATTTTGAAAAAGCGCTCCACTCCTTCAGCGAGTTCAACGATGATTATTCAATGGAAACCCCTCTATTTTCCGCCTCTGCAAAGATTCTCGATTTTCAGTCGAGTATTGATACGGCACTAGAGTACTCCAAAACAGCTGTTGCCGGTGTTAAAACAGATGAAAGAGCAAGTCACAGCGAAGCAGGGTTTTTCAGAGAAGAGATTCTTTTTATGCATCTCCTCGATGACTGCGCCAGCGCATGCCGTTATGTAAGCACGCGCCAATCAACAATAAATGAACTCGCTGACTATCGAAAGAAAATTTCAGCCCTATCTCTGGCGGGCAAGCAGAAAGGTTATGTTAGCAGAATCCTTAATTATATTGACGAAAAAAGAAGCAGGGACGATATTGAAATCCGGCAGATCCTAAAACAGGTGAAACATTCACTGGCGATTGCCGAAACTATTTTCAGCACAATTAAAATCAAAACAGCAGATACAGCCTCGAAAGGAAAAACTAAGTAAACCATGTTCGTAGAAAAACTTAAAAACAGCGCCAGAAAAAACCGTTCACTCGTTTGTGTCGGACTCGATTTCGATCCTGAAAAAGCAGGAGAAACATTCCGTAAAGATCCCTTGGGTTTTAACAGAATGGTAATTGACGCAACTATAGATATTGTCTGCTGCTATAAACCCAATTCCGCCTTTTATGAGGTACTTGGCAGAAAAGGAATTGAAGCACTGGAAAAAACCATTGAATACATTGATGGACGGGTTCCTGTCATTCTGGACGCTAAGCGGGGTGATATCGGCAACACAAGCAGCGCATACGCAAAAGCTGCATTTGAAATTCTTGGCGCCGATGCTGTAACAATCGCACCATATATGGGCTTTGATTCCGTTCTCCCGTTTCTTGAGTATCCGGATCGCGGAGTATTCGTCCTTTGCCTAACAAGTAATCCAGGTTCTGCTGATTTTCAAAGATTCGAAAGCAACGGACACCCCCTATTTATCCACGTTGCCAAAAAGTGCAATGAATGGGCGCAGGACAAGAATCCAAACATCGGTCTTGTTGTTGGCGCAACTCAGGCTGATATGGCCTCCGTTCGTGCAGTCACAAGCCTGCCCTTCCTGGTACCCGGTGTCGGAGCGCAGGGAGGAGATCTTAAAGCGGCTATAACAGCGGGATATGCCAACGGCTTTGCTGTCATTAATTCATCCAGGAATATTATCTTTCCAGCCGGAACAGGCGATGCCGCACCGCGAGTCAGAGCCGCGGCACTCTCATTAAGAGAGGAGATACTGACCATTCTACAGAGCGGAGGATTATACCTATGATCGGTCCAATTAAAATATTCAGCGGAAGTTCAAACACACCGCTAGCACGGGAAGTCTGCAAAAAAAGCGGACTCCCTATGGGCAAAATGGATATCATTAAATTCTCCAATGAAAACATTAAGGTAACGATTAAAGAGAGCGTACGGGGCGATGACTGTTTTGTTATTCAGCCATCTTCTACGCCTGTAAATGAGAACATCGTTGAGCTTCTGATTATACTTGACGCATTGAAAGATGCCTCTGCCGGAAGAATAACCGCTGTTACCCCATATTTTCCTTATGTCCGCTCAGACAAAAAGGATGAACCGAGAATTTCCATTACAGCGCGCCTGATGGCTGACCTTCTTGAAACTGCCGGAGCAAACCGCGTTCTTACAATGAACCTCCACTCTCCGCAGATTCAGGGCTTTTTCAGAATAAACTGCGACCACCTTGATGCTGGTCATCTGCTTGTAAAATACATGACCGACCATGTCGATTTACGCAATACAGTTGTTGTGGCTCCTGATGCCGGTGCTGCCAAGAGAACAGCCAATTATGCTGTAAAAGTAAACCTGCCTATGGCCATTCTTGACAAACGCAGAAAAGACGACAGTGAATCTGCAAAGATTTATAATATCATCGGTGATGTAAAAGGCAAAAATGCAATCATCTTTGATGATGAGGTTTCAACAGCAGGAACAATGTGCGAAGTTGCGGATGCACTAAAGAAGGCAGGGGTAAAAGATATTCGTATCGCATGTGTACATGGCGTATTCTGCGGCCCTGCTATTGACAGATTGCGCAAAGCACCTATTAAAGAGATAGTTACCACAGACTCTGTATTTATATCACGAAAGAAACGGCT
>JAEUSG010000286.1 GCA_016788315.1 Fibrobacterota bacterium
TCGCTTTGGGACTTAAGGTTTGAATTACATTTCTAGTATCATTGTTATATATTCTGTCAAGATCTGCAAAAATGGAGAGACCGACTCTTATTGTCCAGTTTCCATTAAAAACATTTCCGCGATTATCTTTTTTGTCCCAGTAAATGGTTTGAGAAAGTGAGTTTGCCTGAAATGGAGGAGGAGGATTGGAACCTAAAAGTCCGCTTCCCAGTTCGCAAACAACACCGCTGTCTGCTTTGTTGATGATTTCAACAGTTGCATCAGTATATTCTGAAACAGCAAATGTGATCCTAACAGAGTCGCCCATATCCACGGCTTTGGGTAAAACTGTAAAATTCGCTGCACAGGTAAGAGATACCGCTATAAGTATTATAAAGAACTTCATAAAAACCCCTTCTTCAGTTAGCGAAGTTTAAGCATTGTGTAATGTAATGCTCTGTCAGAAGTAATAAGCTTTACAAAATATATACCTGCGGCTGCATTTAACCCCTGGCTGTTTTTACCATTCCATTTGAATGTATGTGAACCTTGCTGAAGATTTGCTTTTGCAACAAGAGATACTTCACGTCCTGCCATATCAAAAATCTTCAATGTAATACTTTCTTTTTTGCTGAGATTCAGTGTGATGCTGTTGCTGCCAGTGAATGGATTTGGGGCAGCAGTCAGCATTGTGGGAACTTTTCCACTTATAGCTCTTTTGTTTGCTGATGTATGGCCGAAATCCTTTCCAACCATGTTGTCCAGTATAAATTTCTTTTCCATTCTGACTATGCCGCTATTTACAAAGTCGGCAACATAGATATAGTTCTCTGAGGCATCTACGCTATTCGGCCATGACATAGGAACGCTTGTAGCAGAACTCCAGTTGCCTTCAAGTGCCAGCCATGCATCAAGGTTTCCATATGTTCCAAATTTAAGAAGCTCGTTACCCTCATTATCCATTACATGCACCGATTGAGTAAGAGAGTTCGGGTAGTAAATTCGGCCATAAGCATCCACTCCGAAACGGGCATTTGTACCATTCTGATCCTGAGGCAGTTTACCGAAACCAATGTTGTATTCCTTTACAGGAGAGATTATTGTGTTTGTATATAGTTTGCCTGGTTCATTTGTGCCGTTTGGACTGTATTTGTATATTTTTCCTATAAAGTAAGCATATCCTTTATCACCTGCATAACCTGTTGGAACTGAATCAGGAGCGGTCCATGCAGCCCCATTTCTAGCACCGATATAAACATTACCTTTGGGATCGGTTCTGATTCCACCGCTCCTTCCGCTAACTGCTCCCAATGCATAGCGTATTACAGTTCCGCTATCTGGATTTACATAGTGATATTGCAGCTGCAGATTCTGATAGGCATTGCCGCCAGTTCCCCAGCCGTTAACGGCCATAATCCCGCCGTCAGGAGTAGGAGCTATACCGCGATCACGATAAAGGCAACCTTCGGACTCATTGGTCGGCATAACTCCTGAGATGGCTGCCTTGCCTGTTGAGCCCCACGGGACTGCTCTATGATATGGTTCATCCAAAGCATGTCGATAGACCACTTCATCATCGCCGAGAACAAGAAGTGATAACAAAAGAAAACGGTTTTTTACATCAATTGTCAGATCAGGTGAAGCAAGCTGTTGAGGGTCTGAGAAACCTCCGGGAGAAAAGTCGGCACCATAAGCTGTTACTCTTGGAACATTAAGCGAGCACTTTTTAAATACCGGATTACTCCAGTCTGTCAATTTAAAAACATCAATGTCGCCGCTTGCTATATAGGCGTTCTCAGTTACAGGATCTATCGTCATTCTCTGAAAACCGAGGAAGCGCTGCTTTTTACCGCTCTGATAAAAATCCTTTTCTAAAAGTAAGGTATCGCCTGACTCTTTAAAGATTACAGCACCGATATCCTTGAAGGCAACCCAGATTCTTTTTGCAGTACCCGAACCAACAATAGCAATGTATGCACGATCTCTATTCAAATCCGACATGTAAAGATCGCATAGTTTTAGTGAAAAGACCGGACCATTGTCCGTTTTCCAGTTGTTGATTTTGTGAATTTTTACATTTCCGCTTACTCCCTGATAACCGAATCTGGATGCAACATATAACGCTTTTGTGGATTTGTCGTATTCAACTGCATCCGGGTATGATAGCGGGATTGAACGAATTAACTGTGCATTGCTATCAAGAACCTCAATACGGCTTTGCACTCTGTTGCAGACGAATACATTTCCATTCTCATCTACTGCTGTTCCATGTATTGCTGAATAGGATTGATTACCACCTACACCCGGATTTGTTGACCCTGATATCGAATACCAGATAACTGGTGTTCTAGTTGCCGCATCTACCTTCCATATTTTACCCTCTCGCCAGAATGCAGTGTCTGTTCTGCATATGCCGCTCAGATAATATGACAGACTGTCTGGTGTGTATGATATGAAAGGTGGACCGAAAACGGAAGTTGCTGCCTGTATTCGTGGATTTTCTGTTAAATATCCGGAGTACTGATTCGTGCTGACTGGATCGATAGAGCCATCTGTATTGAATGAGAAAAGCTGGAAGTTTGCGGCGCTTGCAAGGAGGAGTTTGGATGTGTCCCTGCTGTGAATCAACGAAGGTTGAGGTCCCCAACCTGACATGAGATTAATTGGGGTGCTGGTGTAAACAGGCCAGGTTACATAGTTGACGTAGGGAACTTTAGGTGCGTAGGTGCCATCGGCCTTGGTATTAACTCCCCAGCCGCTTACCTTGTTCGCTGCCATTCCGGATGGAAAAGGAAAAACAGTTTTAATGTAGTTCCCGTACTGGTCATATTTTCTAACAGTATACACACCCATCTGATTTGCCGAACCGTAAACATATACCGATCCGTCAGGCTTTGCTTCCAATCCGGCTACTGACCAGATATTGTGATTTCCTCCTCGCATGTCGCGCGAGTAAAACGCATATGGATCTCCGCCGGCGATTTTGTCAAGAGTTGCTGTCATGCCAGCTCTTACACGGACATCTGCATGTGCTGTATTAACCGCTTCTCCATAATCATTCCTTCCATCCCATGCCAGTGTCTGATTTTTTGAGCTCGCGGAAAGAGGAGGTGGAGGCTTGGTTCCAAGCTTGCCGGCAGCGAGATGGCGGAGAATTGTATGGGTAGCAGTATCAACGATCGCTACTTCAACGTCGGCATATTCGCTAAGTTCAAAAGTTACCGACCAGTTCTGGCCTGTTTTTGTGAGTAAAGGGTTTTGCACAAAACTTACAGCTGAAAAGGTCAAAGCTGATAATGAAACCACCATAATCATATGATCTCGAATTTTAATAATATGATCCTCTTGGCTTTAGGTGTTGTAATTTATTGGTTGTTTATGTCTTATATATAGGCAATATCAATGCCATTGTGGGCTATCTTCTGAAAGAAGTTTTTTTAGGGAATTAAGGGATAATAGCGCTTTAATCGCTGCGTTACTGAATATGTTTACATGTCAACATACAAATAAATGACGTCAATTATTAGATCGAGTTATAATCTGCCCATCAATTCGAGCAATTTTTAATCAATGCATGCGTTAATAAAATTGGCTGGTCATTTGCTTAATTAAATTGAGCGAGTGCCAAAAATCTTAATGGAGGGTATATGTTTTTACAAATCTCACTTCTTCTATGCGCTGTAAGTGTCTGGTGTATTCCATCTTTTACTTCCGGACCTGATTACACAGTTTTAAATAATAAGGTCAGAATAACGTTCACCGTATCTGAGAACACTGATGTAGATGTTTCTGTAATAAATCCTGTTACCGGAAAGGTGGTTAGGCATCTTGCTGCAGGTCTTCTTGGTGGAACTTTCGATCCGCCGGAGCCGCTTGTAAAAGGTTTTGCCCAATCAATAGAATGGGATGGTCTCGACGATCATGGTGTTTGGGTTGGCAATCAGTCAATGGATATAAGCGTCAGGATGAACGTTAGACCGGTACTTAAACATACAATGCGCTTTCTGAAGGGCAATGAGATGAGGTACCTAAATACAAAACTTATTGCAAGAAGTCCTCTTTACTTTCCGGATACAGGAAAATTTATTGATTTAAACTGTTATAAGTTTTACAATAGTTATGGTGATATGACACTTTTACCTACAGTCATAGGTATGGATATGTCCGTTAATGATGAAACCGATGAAATAATGCTTAAAACTGACAAAGGAGCATATATCGCACCATGTGGAGTTTCCTGGTGGTATGCAAAAATGGCTGTATATGATGGATTGACAGGCTCTCTTACACCCAAAAGGCAAATCAATCTTAAACCCAATTCGGGCCCGTTGGCCAAGGATAGCGTTGCTGTCTATGGTCCGGATCTTTCACTCGGTGAATTTTATTACTCCTGGGATGGCCGATATATTTTCTACGATGAACCTGGTCCCTGGAAAGGTTCCTGGAGATTCGACGCTAAAACCGGACTGGCTGCA
>JAEUSG010000295.1 GCA_016788315.1 Fibrobacterota bacterium
AGTACAGATGTTCGTAAATATCGTGGGACATTAAGTGAGGAAGAGGCTAAGAGGATAATTGAAACAAAGCCAGATTATCCAGTATATACAGTATTTGCAGACGAAAGCGGTAAAACAGATAAATATCTAATAGTTGGTAGCGTTTGGGCTCTTGACAATAAAATGTTAACTGCCGTTACACGACAGTATTATGAATGGAAAAACAAAAATAATATTACCCATGAATTTCATTTCAAAGAGATCGATAAAAAAAACATTAATGACTATTTGAAATTCGTTCAGTTTTTCCTTGGGAAAGCTGCGGCGTTTAGTTTTAAAGTTATCATGGTTCCTCGTGCTGGTTTGGCAAATCAGCAGGACGCATTTACAAAACTATACTATTATCTTCTTAAATCTGGTATATCTCATGAAAACTCATCTGGTAGGGCACCTTTACCTCGATCACTGCAACTTTATAAAGACCAGGAAGAGGAAGGTTACGACAGATTATTATTAGCTCAGATTAAAGATAATATTACTAAACTCTCAGCGTTGGAGTATAACAATATACTAGTTGTGGATGAACTCGAAGCAATTGACTCGAAGAGTTCACATCTGATTCAAATTGCAGACCTGTATGCTGGAAGCAGAAATAGGATTTATAACTATGAGGTTAATACTGAAAATCCAAAATGTGAATTTGCGAAATATTTTCTTGGGGCTTTAAATACCCAACAGGCATTTAAAAAGACAGTTGATATTGAAGACATGTCAGTATTTTTATCTTTATGAAATAATACTATGAAGCATTAAAAACGTATGAATTATAGTTATTGCATCGGCAGAGACTACTCAGGCACAGAACACTAGATGCATGCCTCGAAGGCCTCCAGCTCAGCAGCACAATTTACAGCATGTCTCTTCTTATCGGTTAGGGAGTTGGGAAGTTATGCATCAGGAGTGGATTTAATCTTGAAAACACGATAACGGATACAATAGGGAAAAAAGTCATGCAAATTTTTACCGAAATCCAAGAAGTAACTTTTAAACGATATATTACAGAGCCCTCATGTGAACCTAGAGTTAAGCTTTTGCATAAATCATCACCTCTTTACTCTCATGTGATGTGGGCACTGAAGCGCAAAGATAAATATCTTAAGTCATGTAAATCTTTCAATGATG
>JAEUSG010000308.1 GCA_016788315.1 Fibrobacterota bacterium
AGAACTCATTTCCCTCCAGCGAGCATCCTTCCTGTATTGATGAGTCTGTCTCGCCTTGAATAGTAATTGTAATCCTCTTTTCATCTGGAGCAGTATTGCTGAAAACATATCGAAGCATGAAACTTTCTTCGCCTATTGCAATAAGCTCCTGTTTTACATTTAAGAACCCGATAAATCTGTTCCAGTAACCTGACACTATACGCCCCGGTTTATATTCGAACATGGGAAATGGGTACTGGTTATCAGGAAATTCATAGGTTTTCCCTTCGTAACCTACTGTGGATAGACCAAGTTTGCTTATAAAAAGACCTTTTACATAAGAACCGTTTGATTTTGCCGACATCATTATGGCTGAGTGATGATTCTTTACAATTGCGCAATCCCAGGTTACGGTTTCATTTGAATAGGCTGCAGGTTTCTTATGCATTGTATGATCCTCCATTATCGCACCTAAGATATTATTTTATTCATATTAAAACATTGTTTTTCAACTTTTGACCGGGTATTTTTCCTATTCAAAAATGGCATTAATAGTAATTCCCTTTGCCCTTGGCTACTACGTATCATATCTGTTACGTACCGTAAATGCTGTTGTTTCTCCCTCTCTTACATCAGAATTGGGCTTAACCGCTTCCGGACTTGGGCTCTTAACCAGCGCCTATTTTGTCGGCTTCGGACTTGCACAGCTTCCTGTCGGTATAGCTCTTGACAGATATGGACCACGACGTGTCGAAGGAATTCTGCTGCTTGTTGCGGCTGCAGGATCAGCTGCATTTGCTGTCGGTGGTTCTATGGTTTCTCTTACTGGGGCGCGTTTCTTTATCGGACTTGGTGTTTCTGCGTGTCTAATGGCAGCAGTTAAAGGGATATCTCTCTGGTATCCGCCAGAAAAGCAGAGCTCCAAAACAGGTTTTGTTATGGCAGCCGGAGCACTGGGCGCATTGACAGCAAGCAAGCCGCTTGAAATGCTGCTTCCTTTTCTCGGCTGGCGCGGTGTTTTCTGGATAATGACAGCCATGTCGCTTGTTGCCGCAATTGTAATTTTACGTGTTACACCGGAATATAAATCCACTGTAAAATCTGATACTGTAAATAATGAGTTCAAAAAAGCTTGCAGGATTTTTACGTCCTCAGCATTCTTTAAGTTTGCTCCCGCGACAACCTTTTTTCCTGGTGGATTCATGGCTCTGCAGAGCCTGTGGGCTGTGCCGTGGCTTATGAATGTTGAAGGTATGTCATTGGCTGATGCGGCATCATCACTGCTCATACTTAATGGTGGTATGTTGACAGGACAGCTTTTAGTCGGCTTTTTTGGAACTTCCCTTGTATCCAGAGGTTTCAGCCCGCTCTATATTATGCGTGCAGGTTACGGTACTTATATTGTGATGGAGTGCCTCATTCTTTTCGGAGTAGGTCCATCAAGTCTGTTGTGGTATGTACTAGGGATCTCTGCAGCCTCCAATTCGCAGACTTATATTGCATCATCAAAGGGGTTTCCAAATGACATTCTTGGGAGAGTGGTTACAACATTCAATTTGATGTCGTTTATAGGCGCTTTTGCTGTTCAGTGGGGGATGGGAATTGCTCTTGACAGTATGAAATGCAACGGGCATTCAATAAATACTGCATTGTTTGTCTCTTTTGCAGTTCTTATCGGACTGCAGTTTTTAAGCTATCTTGCGCTATACAAAAAGGATAAAGTTATTTCGATATGAAAACATCAGATAAACGTTGGTCAATTGCATTTGCTGGTACAGCGCTTCAGTTACTTCTAGGAACCGTTTATGCGTGGAGTTTTTTTCAAAAGCCTCTTGCTGCACAATTCGGTTGGAGTAATTCACAGGTAGCCTGGACCTTCAGTACGGCAATTTTCATGCTTGGTGTTTCTGCAGCCTGGGGAGGTCTGAATCTCCCGAAATATGGCCCCCGAAAACTCGCGGTTACAGGAGGTTTCCTCTTCGGTCTCGGCTATCTTGTCAGTTCATATGCTCTTAAAATCCACTCTCTGCCGCTTCTATATGCCGGCTACGGTGTTATCGGCGGTATCGGTCTGGGGCTTGGTTATGTTACGCCTGTTGCCACGGCTGCAAAATGGTTTCCTGACAAAAAGGGTTTCGTAACAGGTATGGTTGTGATGGGGTTTGGGCTTGGCGCTCTCCTGATGAGTAAGGTTCTTGCACCGATGCTTCTGGAAAAGTTTGATGGTAATCTGGTAAATGTTTTTGCGCTTTTAGGTGCAGTATTCATGATTTGTGCAATGGCGGTCGGATCAATTTTGAAGAATCCACCTGATTACGCTTC
>JAEUSG010000309.1 GCA_016788315.1 Fibrobacterota bacterium
GCGGAAGTTCTGCATATTGCGGGCACCGACCTGAACAGCATCAGCGTATTTTACAACTGTGTCAATATCTGTTACTTCGACCACTTCCGTTACAAAGGGAAGGGAAGTTGCATTTGAGGCCTCTTTAAGAAGTTTGAGCCCCTCCTCTTCAAGTCCCTGAAAGCTGTATGGACTTGATCGCGGTTTGTATGCGCCGCCTCGAAGAACCTGAGCCCCCGCACTTTTTACAGCTGCTGCTGTTGAAAGAATTTGATCTCTGCTTTCGACGGCACATGGTCCACCTATAATCATGAACTGAGAACCTCCTACAGTAGCTTTTCCTATTTTGACAACACTGCCTTCAGGTTTGAATTCGCGGCTGACCAGCTTATAGGGAGATAAAACGGGTGTGATGGTTTCAACGGCAGGGTGGCTGTCGAGATGCAGCTCGTTCAGTTTACGTTCGTCGCCGATAGCACCGATTACGGTACGTTCGACGCCGGGCATATAAAGAGGTTTCAGCCCTTTTTCGCTAATTAGTAGTTGAATTTCATCGGCATCATTCTTCGAAGCCTGGGGTTTGAGCACTATAATCATGATTAATTCCTTAATAACGTTGAGGGAGCATATAATATTGTAAAATAGAGCCTTTATTCAGTATTGTTTTTAATTTCGTCATAATAATGACTAAAACTACTTGAAAATTACAAAATAATTAGTTATTTATACCTGTATTAAACAGGAGTGACTTATGAGTCAGACTATTGACTCCAAAGAATTTCGCGAAAATCTGGTGCGAGATGCCAAAAGAAATCTCATTCTGGACGCTGCAAGGCAGGTTTTTTCTGAAAAAGGTTATCACGACACAAAACTTGAAGAGATAGCATCGCGTGCCGGTTTTTCTAAGGCATCTCTTTACAACTATTATGAGGATAAGGAGTCGCTATTTCTCCATCTTGCGATTCGAGAGCATGAAAAGATTCTAATTAAAATCAAAGAACAGATGTTACCGACAGGCACTTTCAGCCAAAATCTTGAAATTCTGTTACGACTGGTTCTTACGACGATGGGCGAACATTTTACATTTCTGCTGACAGTCTCTAATTTTCAGGCAATGTCAGGTTTATGTACATGCGAGAGCGGCGGTAATTCACAGCGCATCCAGCTTGCACAGCTGCTTAAGGCTACTGCAATGGAAACGGCAAAGTATATGGAAGGAATGATTACAACTGCGCAGGAGAGAGGCGAGATTCGAAAGGACATTGATCCGGAAAAATTAAACAGTTATGTCGGCTCCCTGATGCGTGGAGTTGTTTTTAATTGGCGGATGACTGGTAAAAAAGATGACGTTGAAAAAGAGGTCATTGACATGGTTCAATTTATTCTGAAAGGATTTTCATTATGCGATTCGTCGCGCTAATATTATTGGCTGCCGTTCTTGGCACTTCAGCATATTCTGAAGAAAATTTGAAACCGGTATCAATATTGCAGGTAATGCATGAAGTCTGCATCCATTCCGATTCTGCAAAGATGATGAAGGAAAGCATTGATAAGGCCCATTTGATGGTTAAGGAGAAATATTCTGCAGCGCTGCCCACTGTTTCTGCTTCAGTAAATGCTGCAAGAACCTATGGAATGGGGATGATGAATTCAGGAGGAGCTAGTTCGTCTGTTCAACCGTTCAAATATGTTGACACATTAAAAACAGATACCACAGTGAAATATTTATCGCAATATGTTAATGGTTTGATGATGGGTTTGTCAAATATCGGGGCTTCAAAAGAATATTCAGTTTATGGATCGGCTATACAAATAAGTCAACCATTATATACTTTCGGCAAGATAGGTACAGCCGTTGAGGTAGCAAAAGATTTTGGAGAATCAACAAAACGGTCTGTAGTAAGAAGCTTGCAACAACTACAGCTCTCAGCATTGGATGGATTCTATAGAGTAATGCTTGCAGAGATGGCGGTTAATGTTACAGACCGATCACTTGCCAGAAAAATGGCGCTTAGTAACTACTTAGAGAGAAACTTTAAACTCGGTTCTGGCAGTAAAGCGCAGATGCTTGCAGCGTTCGCTGATGTTAAAAGTGAGCAATCAAATTTGATTACTGCTAGGGAAAATAGTCTTGTTGCAAAAATGATGCTGAATTCAATGATGGGACGTGTTATTACGGAACCGCTTATACTTGACACTAGTGATATTTTGAAGTCCCTCGCCGAGATGCAACTTCCTGAAACCAAGTCAGCAGTTGATTCAGCAATAACAATACGCGAAGATTTACGTTCTTTGGAAAGTCTAAAAAAGGCAAATGAGGGTGGTGCAAAAATTTACAGGGCAATGAATCTTCCAAGTATCGGTGCAACAGGTTCCTTAAGTTTTAGAGGTACTGAACCAGGAGATATAGTAAACTGGGATTTGCGAAATTGGACACTGGGGGTAGGTCTTCAGTGGACACTCTTTGACGGCTTTGCAAACAGCTCAAAGGCTAAGCAGTTTGCTGTAGACGGGAAAAAACTTGAAATGGCAATGGGTACATTAACAAAAATGATACAGATAGAAGTTGCAACAGCGATAGCAGAATGTCATGCTGCAGACAGTAATTTCGCTGCTTCTAAAGAGATGTTGGCTGCATCACAGGAAAGTTATGACTTAACAAATGAGAATTTCAAACAGGGTGGTGGTTTGTTTGTGGAACTTCAATCAGCACAGGAGAGACTCCGTCAGGCTGAAATGGGTTTTATGAACGCACGATACAGGCTTATTAGAAGCCGGGCTGCCTTGCTTGTATCTATGGGAAAAAATATTGCTAAAGTGGAGGATCTATGAAAAGAATAGTGAAAATTATAATTGCTGGCACAGCATTGATGGTTGCAGTCGTGTCATCAGGATGCAAAAAAGAGAAGGTTGAAGCTGAAAAATCAGGAAATGACTCAGTAGTTGTAAAGGTTGTCGTTGCAGAAATTCAGCAGCGATCTTTCGAAGATTGGGGAAGCTATTCGGCAGATCTTCGCGGTATTGAGGATGCGAACCTATCAGCACCTTTTCAGGGAGGTCGCGTTAACAGCATCAAAGCTGTAGGCACAGTTGTAAAAAAGGGCGACCATCTCTGTGATATAGATGGAGATAAATATGAAGCAGCTTTACAGGCGGCAAATGCACAGGTAGAGGTTGCTCAGGGTGAACTTGAGAGAGCTAAAACCAATGTTGCAAATGGTTCACTTGGTAAATCTGCACTTGATGGAGCAAATCTTGCATATCAGAATGCACGTATGCTTCAGGCTTCTGCAAAAAGGGCATATGAAGATTGTCAGTGCCAGGCACCGTTTGATGGTATGCTGGTAAGCCGAAGCATAGACAGATATCAGACTGTAAACCCTGGTATGACAACAGTCCGTCTCTCTAAAATGGATCAGCTTGAAGCGCTCATTGCAATTCCTGAAAGTGAAGCATTTAGTTACACAGAAGGAATGAGAACCGTTTTTCATCTTCTTCAGGATCCTGGTAAATTGTATTCTGGACGTTTGGAAAATATAGATAAGGTTGTAGATTCAAGATCCAGAATGGTTACAGCTAGGATTGTTGTGAATAATGTCAGAGGTATTTTGAAGCCTGGAATGGTCGGCAGGGCAAAAATTCTGCGTAAATCTTATTCCAAGGCAGTTGTTGTACCATCAGTAGCTCTCTTGCGTTTACAGAACGGTATTGCAGCAATGGTTGTTGAAAATGGATTTGCACGTCAACGCTCATTAACAGTTGAAGCATCGAATGCAGACAGTTCTCTTGTGACAAAGGGTTTAAAAGCAGGAGATAAATTGATTGTGATTGGTGCATTTCAGGTAAGTGAAGGAACAAGGGTAATCTACTAAGAAATGAGTTGAATATGATTAAAACGGCACTTAAAAATCCGGTTTCAGTAATTGTTCTTGCAGTAATTCTTTTTATTACCGGAATGGTAAGTTTTGCAGGAATGAAAAGAGAGTCCTTTCCGGAAATAAAAATACCATACATATTTGTAACTACTATATATCCCGGAGCTAATCCGCCGGAAATTGAAAATCTAATTACACAGAAAATCGAAGATAAGCTCGATGGTGTTGATGGTGTTAAGAAAATGACAAGCTCCAGTAACGAGAGCGTTTCCAACATTTTTATAGAGTTTGATCCTTCTGTAAAGGTTGAAGATGCATTACGCAGAGTTAAGGATAAAGTCGATCAGGCAAAAGGAGACTTGCCTACAGATGCTCAGGATCCAATAACGCAGGAGTTGAATTTCTCATCTATACCTATTGCGAATGTTGCACTGTATGCAGACTACGATATTGAACGATTGGAAGCTATTGCAGAGAATCTAAAGGAAGAGCTGGGTAAAATTCCCGGTATTCTTGAAATCAAGATTCTGGGTAAACAGGACCGTGAGATTGCTATAGATGCAGATCCGGCGCTCCTTCAGCAGTATGATTTGACATTGCACGATATTGTTCAGGCAGTTCAAACGTCTCATCGAAATATACCTGGCGGAACAATGAAAACAGCCGGCTACCGCTTTTCAATTAAGGTTACCGGTGAATTGACAGATCCACAAGCATTTAACGATTTGATTGTCCGATCTCAAAATGGCCGTCAGATTCGGGTTAGAGATGTTGCGACAGTGTCGTTCAAATATGTTCGTGATCGCCAGTCTATTTCGCGAACCAATGGTAAGCCATCTTTGACTATTACTGTGGCTAAGCGTACAGGTGAAGATATTGTAAGAATAGTAGATGAAGCTAAGAAAGTTATTGAAAGCAGTAAATCAAAATGGCCTGCTGGAACATATTCAGAAGTTACATTTGACATGTCCAGAAGTATAAAGAGTATGGTTCACGAGCTGGAAAACCATCTTATTATGGGTATGGTGCTGGTTCTGCTTGTGTTAAGTTTTTTCCTCGGCGGCAGAAACTCACTGTTTATATCAACAGCAATCCCTTTTTCAATGGGAATGGGGTTTATAGTACTGAACTATATGGGAGTAACTCTCAACATGGTAGTACTCTTTTCTCTTGTGATGGCTTTAGGAATGCTTGTTGATGATGGAATAGTCGTAGTTGAAAACATCTACAGACATTTACAGATGGGGAAAGACCGTTTTCAAGCAGCACTGGACGGAACAAAAGAGGTAGCTGTACCGGTGTTCACAGCAACATTAACAACGGTCGGTGCATTTGCCCCTGTTCTGTGGATGCCTGGAATTATGGGCGAATTTATGATGTATATCCCTCTGACAGTCGGCATAACACTTTCCTCGTCTCTATTTGTGGCGTTCATATTCAATCCGGTATTTGCTTCTCTTTCTATGCGGGTAGGTGATGCTCATGCAATGGAAGGTGGTGGCGAGAAAAAAGGGTTCGAAAATTTTAAAGAAAGATACCGCAATCTATTGCGATGGGCAATGGTAAGACCGGGATTATTATTAGGTTTCTGTATATTTTTTGTAATCTCAGGAATTTTTGCATATGGTAAATTTGGTCCTGGTGTGGTCTTTTTTCCTGTAGTTGAACCACAGGTAGTGTCTGCAGAGATAGAAGGCCCTCTGTCACAGGATATTGTACTTACCGACTCTGCACTTAAGGTCCCGGAGCAAATTTTATTGTCAATGCCTGATTCGGTTGCTTCTGTAAAAACTGTAACATCAATTGTCGGTTCTGGTAAGGGTAACCGTTTTAGCGGAGGAGCTACCGAAACCAACAAAGGCTATATTGATGTTGTATTTAATGATTATGAAGATCGTAAAATATCATCTATCGAAACACAGGCCTGGATGCAGGATTCTTTGTCGAAACTGCTTCCAGGGTGGAGGTTACGCGTTGTTAAGCAGGAACAGGGGCCGCCAACCGGAAAACCTGTAGAGATTGAAATAACAGGTGATGATTATGCACAGTTAAGTATTCTTGCAGACTCACTGAAAACATTGATTCAAAAAATTCCTGGTCTTACAAATGTCAATCATGACTATGATCCGGCCCGTCCGGAAATTAGAATCGATGTAGATAGGGAACAGGCTAAACGATTTGGCTTTTCGACTATGGATGTAGCGTCCGCCGTAAGAGGTGCAGTATTCGGCACAGAAGTGGCAAAGTACAGAGTCGGAAAAAATGAGTACAAAATAATGGTTAGATTGGCTCCGGAGTTTAGAGAGAACATATCAGGTTTGAACGAAATCATAGTAGCAAAAGAGGGGAAAAAAGCTCCGCTACCGAGTGTAGCTGTATTCAGCCAGGGAGCAAATATTGCTTCCATAAAACATGTAGGCGGTAAACGGACAATTCAAGTTTGGGGAGAATTAGCGCCGGGACAAAAAGATGAACGTGCTCCAAAGAAAGCAGCTCTTGAGGCAATGAAAAAAATCAACCCGCCTACAGGGTATACAATTCAACCGGGCAGCGGAAATAAAAGTCAGGCTGAATCACAGGCTTTTATTGTAAAGGCGTTCTTTATAGCAATGAGCCTTGTTTTTCTGATAATGGTTTTTCAGTTTAACTCACTGTTTCAGCCATTTCTAATCCTCATTGGTATAGCTCTCTCGCTTGGAGGTGTGTTTTGGGGTTTGTTAATAACAAATAAATTGCATGCTTTCCTTAACATCTTTATAAGCGGCCGGCAATTGCCGCCTGTTACGTTCTCTATCATGATGACAGGAGTAGGTATAATCGCATTAGCCGGTGTTGTTGCAAAAAACGGAATAGTTTTGATTGATTTCATGAATAAACTCAGGAATGAAGGACATCCTATTGAAGAAGCAGTAATCGAAGGAGGAGCAACTCGTCTTCGTCCTGTACTGCTTACTGCTATTACAGCTATGATAGGACTGCTGCCTATGGCAACAGGAGCGGGAATTGACTTTATTGGGCTTGGAATTGTAACCAGTTCTGAAACAAGTCTGATGTGGGCTCCAATGGCCTGGGCAATTTTCTGGGGACTGCTTTTCAATACACTTCTTGTTCTAGTTATAACTCCGACGTTCTACTACGCCTGGGAACACTGGAGAGCAAAGAGGAGAAAAGCATAATAAAGTCCTAAAAAGAGAGCATTTAACAGAAGAGATCAGATTAACGCTTAAACCACTTATACGTCTTCTTGATCTCTTCCATTTCATTACGCAGTTTTTGTGCAGCGGCAATTTTATCGTCTGGTGAAGTAGCTTTACTTTCCTCCTGTTTGGGAGGTGCTTGTTTTGTCACGGTCTTTGCTGGAGTCTGAATCTTTGTTTCACTTTTAGGTATTGTTTCTGTGAATGTTTTGTTTCGTTCATCCAAGCTTTTCATGATTGAAGAGAACTTTGCAAACAGTGAACGCTCTTCACCTATAAGTACTGTATTACCGCCGTATCCTCGGCTTACAGATTCCTCCATCCAGCCATGAATTAGAGTGATCTCATAATCAGAGAACTCTTTCACAGGATTACCATTATTGAGTTTATCAGAAACAACCTGCTCCTGCGGAAAGGTGGCAAGGCCGTCGCCGTAGTGCTGTGAGTCGTCGCGGCTGTATTCGTACCAGGAGTTTATAACCTCAATCTCTTTTTGCGATAATTCAATACTATTCATGCATAAAAGATAGCTTTTTTCCATTTACAGCAAGTTCTTTTTCGAGCCAGATGCCCTGTTTTACAAACCCATTTAGTTTCCGGCCGTTAACAAGGGTGGAGAGTATTCTGAACTTAATTAGCCCTATTTCAGAGCCTTTACCTGGGGTGAATTCAAATTTATTTTTATTATAAATGATCTTTGATTTTATGAACTTCCCTTTTTCATAATCATTGGTTAAAAGGTCATCTTCGTAATAGCTTAACTGAACCGGCGCTTCTCCTGGAGTACATTCAACTATCAATACCTTCTTATTAAGTTCATTGGTTGATTGAATTTTATCAGAAACGGGGATAATGGAATTTTCTTTAATGAAAAGAGGAATTGAGGTTAATGGAGCATCGATAACATATTCACTTTCACCCATAAACATTTCACCAGTAAAGTAGCTGTACCACTTGCCTTTAGGAAAGTAAACCTTTCTGGTTCTGGCTCCGCGCTCAACAACAGGAGCTACAAGAAGTGAACTGCCAATCATAAATTGATCAGTAATATTCATAGTTGTACAGGAGATTTCACCATCCCAGAATAGAGACCGAAAAATTGGGTGCCCCGTTTCGTGCATCTGACGGAAGAGCTGATAGAAATATGGAAGAAGATGATATCTGAGGTTAATGGCATCACGGCAGATTGATTCAATTTCGCTCCCGAATGCCCAAGGCTCCTGCTGGATTTGATTTTTTGCAGTATGGTTTCTAAAGAATGGGTAAAAGGCTCCAAGCTGTGTCCAACGTGCAAGCAGTTCCGGTGTCGGATTGTGAGTAAAACCGCCGACATCGGCACCGGCAAAACCGATTCCCGAGAGCCCCATGTTGATTGTCTGCTGAATTGACTCTTTGAGATGGTTCCAGGTTGAAGTGTTATCTCCGTACCATTTTGCAGAATACTTCTGTATTCCGCAATAAGCAGCACGGGTAAGTAAGAATGGACGATCATTTGGTTTAAGTTTTCTCATTCCCTCTATTGTTGCTTTTGCTTCAAGTAAACCATAGACATTATGCATTCTGTTCTGGTTTGACCATCTGCCGTCATCGTACATCAGAAGATCCGCCGGGACGGTCTTTGTTGTTGGGTCTGTAAAATCGGCAATTTCATTCATGTCATTCCAGAAGCCATCAATACCGGCATCGTGATAGACCTTATGGAGGGCACCCCACCACTCGCGGACCTCTTTCCTTGAGAAGTCGGGGAATTTTGTTCCGCCGGGCCATACCTTGCCGACATATTCCTTGCCGTTGGCATGTTTCATGAAATAGTCTGCATTGTTAGCTTCGTCCAGCACCTGATATATACCTTTTTCGTCAACCTTTACGCCTGGGTCGACAATCACTACATGACGGAATCCCTCCTTCTTCAGTGACTCACAATGAGATTTTATATCTGCAAACCGTTCTTTGTCGAAAGTGAAGACACGGAAATTATCCATGTAGTCAATATCGTACCAGAGTACATCACATGGAATTTTCTTCTTTCTGAATGTTCTTGCAATATCAGCGGCCTCAGCAGTTGACATATAGCTCCATCGGCACTGGTTATATCCGAGAGCCCAAATCGGCGGCATAGCATGCCGGCCGGTCAGTCTTGTATATGTCTCCACAATTTCGGACAGCGAACCTGTGAAGAGAAAGAGAGTTATCTCCTGACAATAGGATTTTATCCTGCTTACATTCCAGTCAGTGTTACCGAGATCAAATTCCGTTTTATAGCTGACATCAAGAAAATAGCCGAATGCTTTTCCGGAATCAGGATTAAGAGAAATCATGAAAGGAATAGATATATACATCGACTCCTGCGTTTCATTGTGATGACGGGCACAGTCAATATTCCAGTTGATAGATTTATATCCTCGTCGTCCAAGCGGAGTTATACGTTCACCGAGGCCGAAATAATCTTCGGCTTTGAAAGGGATTCGTATGTCTGTCATCGATTCGGCATCAAATTCAAGGGGAGCGCCTTTTGACAAAAGAGTATTGTCAGAATCAAGAAGGTCGAATGAAAATGATTTTGCATTAATCTTTAGCTGCAATCCATCGGTTTTAACGGTGTAAGTATCCTTTACATTTTTGACAAGAATGTTTTCAGCCTTTTCCGGATAGTTTTCTATTGCGTATGAACGGTAGGTTTCAAATGTGCTGCCGGTTGTGAGTCTTATACGGACTGCGTTTTTATAAGGGGCTGAAATTTCTGCTCTGCCGTTTTCCAGTAGGAGGTTGCAGGAGTTTTTATCTTTGAAGATTTTTGAAACACTACCCAAAGTTTTCATTTTAAGGATCCTTTTTAGTGTTAAAGGTTACTTTTGCAATATAACACGAAAAGAGTAAAAACAGTATAGTTTTGCTACATAAAAAGCAGAATAACATTAGTATTTGCAGTTTAGCATCATCTATCTTTGTATTATGAATAAAAAAAGCCAATTACCGGTAAAGTTTTACAGCCTTGGCGCTCAGACACCCACTGATAATATGCCCTATTATGTAGGTAAGGCCTTTATTACAAAAGCGGCTGAAGGGCTTCACGTTCATTTCGGTCTAGAAATAGGTGTTATTACTGCCGGTTCCGGATTACTATATCTTGACAATAAGGAGTATCAGCTTGAACAGGGGTCGGTCTATTTCCTTAATGGCTTGGCCCAGCATACTCATGGAATAAGCAGTAATAGTGATCATATGGAGAATGTTTATGTGCATATAAAACAGGAATCGCTTATGCATGCCACTCCTCCGAAGCGAGATCTTATTTTATACGAACCATTCTGGCAGCCGGAGGGGAGGATTAATCCCGTTATCAGCCGCTGTCCATCTGCAGCAAAGTCAATTCTGAAGGCATATCAGCATTTTCAATCAAAAAGCGACAGATTATATACAGTGCGCACATGGGTAGAACTGCTGAACGCTTTTTTAGCTATTGCTGATGCAGTAAAGTCTGATAAATCTACGGGGGAAAAAAATGTTTCCGGTGCCAGATTTGCACTCATAAGCAGAGTTGTCGAATATATCCACGCCCATTTTCAGGAGGATTTTGCTGTCGAAGAGCTGGCGGAGAGAAATAATATGAGCCTTTCCTATTTTTCACACCTCTTTAAGGAAGTTATGCAAATAGCACCGATTGAATATAGGAACCGGATTCGGATAGACCATGCGTGTGAGCTACTCGCTTCTACAAATATGAAAGTTGCCGCCATTGCCAAAGATTGCGGGTTTAAGAGTTTGTCGCAGTTCAATGAGCTGTTTATCCGTCAGACTGGGAAAACGCCGAGAGAGATTCGTGTTTAATTCAATATTCAAGGTTTTGTTCTTAATATTTATTTAAATCTGTTTGTAGAAGCTAGGAATAATCATATTTTTCACCTATGAGAAATTTCAACGATATCACAACTTACCTGAAAAAAGACTTTGCCGGCTATATAGTTATCATCGGATTAATAATACTGGTTGTTAAAATTAAGCTCCTTGTTCTGGGTGTATTCTTCCTCTTCTTATATCTGCTTAGCGATCTTGCTATAAACGGTTTTCATAATAAGTTCAAAGTCGTGCCTCGAAAGCTTGTCATCTGGTCATATTTTATCATCCTTCTCACAGGACTTGTTTTAATCGCAACAGTTCTTGCGCCAAAGCTGATTAAGGACTTGGCAGGTTATTGGGATTCTATTCAGGAGGATACAATAAGGTTTCTTGCCTATATATCAAACCGTTTTGGAGTTGAGATTGATGTTGGTATAATAAAGCAGATGCTTGTTACCGAAGGGTCAAAGTCTTTCAGCAAAGTTTTGCATTTTGTTAATGTAGTATCCAAGGGAACTGTCTATTTCATTTTTGCGGTTGTATTAACGCATCTTGTATTTCTTGAAAGAGATAAGATCAGATCAGCTTTTACTAAAGCTCCTCATAGTCTTATGTCCTATCTCTTTTACTTTATCGTCGGTAAAGCTCAGGTCTTTTACGGTTATTTTAAGAAGGTAATGACAGGACAGTTTTTCATCTCGCTTATAAATACTGCTTTAACAGCAGTACTGATCTATTTTCTGGATGTCCCTCACAAGATTACTCTTCTGTTTGTAGTTTTTGCATGCGGACTTATCCCGGTTGTTGGAAATCTTATTTCCAACACAATTCTGACAATAACTGCACTTGTATCGGTAAGTATTTTCTCGGCTGTTGCCTGTTTAATTATGCTCGTAGTTATCCATAAGCTGGAATATTTCTTAAACAGTAAGATTATCGGTAGTATAATACATCTGCCAATGGCTGTTACTCTTATAGCGCTGCTTGTAGGAGAAGCCTTCCTTGGAGTAATGGGGCTCATTCTTGCGCTTCCGTTAGCCATGACCATTAAAGGTGAACTTGAAGTTGCCCGTTTGCGTCGCGAAAAAGCGACTGGTTCCTGCTGAATGTCTGTTATTTCTGAAAATCAATAGGTTTTCAATTTCTATAAGATCAGATTACTTTTGTCCAGACATTCATTGGTTTTGTACTGTGAATGTTATCGCCAATATCTTTCCATGAAAAATAGGCAATTCTAGAAGGATCTTTAGTGAATCCTGCCCGCTCCCAAATACGATCCGGTGACTTATAGTTTGCTGGTTTTGCGGGATGGTTTTGTCCACGGTCAACTGTATAGAAGCAGACTAGTTTATAATCCTTTGCCCTTATTTGGTCTAACATCTCTGAAATAAGGCGCGGGCCCAATCCTTTCCCCTGATGGTCGGGTAGAACCATTACTTCACCAATGTAGAATATTTTATCTAATGTGTATGGAG
>JAEUSG010000338.1 GCA_016788315.1 Fibrobacterota bacterium
TGCCGTTATTATGCGTAAATGTGCCGCCAGTTATCTTGAGCGTAGTGTCGTTGTAGGTCACTCCCCGCATACCAAGTTTAAGTGTGTCAGAAGGTGCGGTGAATATACCGCCTGTTAAGCGAAGATTTCCAATATTTACTCTTTGAGTGCTGCCGTAAAATGTTCCTGCAGCCTGTACAAATGTATCTGCCACGGTTAAACTACGACTAAGTTTAACCGAGTCTGTGAACCCTGAATTAATTTCCATCCGTTTTACAGTACCACCGAAACCAGCATCAATAATTGACCTTTTACTGCTTATTCCATTAAAATAGACTGTGTCACCAGCACCAGGAACAGCATTGCCGTACCAGTTAGCAGCAGTACTCCAATTATTATCTGCACCACCTCCATCCCATGTCATAGGATGGACACCACCTTCATCAGCTCCCATATCCCATAAACCCTCAGCGCGAACAATACCATCAATATCATCACGGTACATTGCAGAAAGTCCAGTAGAATCGGCTGCATTAATTGCAGATGATCCATATTTTATATGTAAATCAAGTGTAGCTGTTGTCGTATCAACTAATGAGTTAAATGGCGTTAGCGTCTGACTGTTTGCCCCTCCAGGCATATTTCCACTCTCACCGGCATTATACGCTTCAAAGGCTGCTGACAAAAGATTATAGTTGGTTGTATTACCAATACAAATGTTGTTTTTTATTGTATCCTGCACTGTTCTTGTACCAGAAACTTCAATACCGGTCAAACACTTATAAATAGTGTTGTTATACATCAGAAAATATAGGCCATTATTATTGCTTAATATACCAGCACCTGCGGGAATATCATAGATTATGTTATTGTAAATCCGTTGTCCCAAACCTACATCTGTTCTTATACCAGCAGTTGTTGCAGGGCCATTATGAATTATATTACCCCGGATAATACAGTTCGAGGCCTTCGGAGCGACTCCGTGATATCCACTTCCCCAGTTGGTAATTTCTAAACCTTCAACCACAGACCAGTCATCAGAAAGATTTATTGGATGACCATTGGCGCCTCCTAAATTAAGACATGCGCCTGTACCAGCTCTTCCTGTATGCCTTGATAGTGAATCAACACTAATCCAAATAAAATGGGTGGCATCAGTTGTTGAACCGTCAACAGTTACAGCAGTTGTCAAATTTCCATCATGATATACAACTGCTTTTTCTACTCTGTTTTCGGAAACAAGACTGCCTTGTCTTGCTGTTTCCCAGGCCTGAAGCGTGTTGTACGCCCTCTTGAATTCATAATCCTGCGCGCTATGAGCAAGTGTGATTCCATTCTGTACAGTAACCTGCGTTGCACTTATCCGTCTGTAAACATAACATGTTTCAGGACCTCCTGCCGAACCATTTACATCTAGAACAAGACGATCACCAGCACCAATTGAATCAGGAATAGTTACACCGCTAAAATTGACAGTATAGGCATCATATACAGTTGCAGTTCCGGTATTATACAACACGGCCGTTGACATTCCCACAGAGCGACTATTTGTATCAACCGTTGGTGTTCCGGGATATTCATTTGCTCCGACATCCCATAAGCCATATTGCCTGATAGTGTCTTTTATATCTCTTAGGTACAGTGCTGACAAACCTGTTGAATCACCCCTATTGATGACCGGTGTTGCACTCTGCTTAAGAAGTAAATTTATTGTTGTTGCATTTGTGTCAGTGAAAATTCTTTGTGAAGTAGTAAAAATGTCTCCACTACCCGGAGGGTTATCGCCGCTGGTTCCTACATTGTTACTGCTGGTTGCATTATTCCAGTTACTGCCACCCCAGTTTGCAGTTGAATTCCCCAGGGAAATACAATTGCGTACGAGACAACTACCAGAAGCAGAGGAAAACCCTGTAAGCGCTCCAAAAACTGTATTATTGTAAGAAATGGCATCACCAGATAATCTTATACCTTCACTCCATTGTCCATACGCAAGATTATTGTACAAACGTGTATCCCAATCATCTGAATTGATACCATATGCACCTGTAATTGCGTATACAAGATTGTTTCTAATATGCGTACCTGGCGTTGGGCCGTTTACGACTATTCCTTTTGCATTTGCAAAATTGGATTTAACCTGCAGCCATTCAACAATGGAATAATCATCTGTCACAGTAACACCTGTTTCCCAGTTGTTTGCCATTTCGATTCTGACACCTGTAGTTACATAACTCCTACCAGAATGACGTTGACCTTCTGCAAC
>JAEUSG010000376.1 GCA_016788315.1 Fibrobacterota bacterium
GGTAATTGTTCCATTTTTTAATATTGTAAACTTTACTGTAACAACAAGCTGATTTTCACTACCCAGCAGTTCCTGCGGGGTTTGACGCCAATTCACTTCAACAGCATTTCGAATTTGTGCACCGTAATAGCTATATGGAAAATTAGACTGCTGAATTGTCATTTCATTTGTTGCTGTTTCAACAGCACCAACATCCTGAGTAGTGTTTTTCTCAGGTTCTGCAACCTCATCCCATGATGTAGACTCCTGCTGAACCTCTTTCTGCTCTACAACCTTTTCAGCAACTTTTTCTTCACTCTTTTTACTCTGCCAGGACTTGTCTGCCGGTTTCTCTGCAGGCTTCTCTTTAACAATATTTTTTTCCTGCACCTTTTGCGGTACTGCGCGGTTTTTCGCAGTTCTCACCTTAGGCGAAACCGAGGAAACCATTTCAAAAATATATGGATTAACCTTGGTTACTGGCTTTGAACCAATTCCGTTAACTAAAAGGACTATGGCTACAACTGCAACATGCACAGCTACAGAAACAAGAGCAAAACGGCGCAGCCTTTCATCTCTATGTGTCAATATCTGAAATTCAAATCTGTTATCGGCATTCATTTGTTTTAGAGTTTCAGCGATTGAATTGCATCATCGCTTTCTGCAGGATCGGTTAGAAAACCAAGTTTCTCAACACCTGTAGCTTTTAGCGCTCCAATAATCTGCATAACAATTCCATACGGTATCTGCTTATCGGCGTTTACAACAACAGCCTTTTCAGGAGAAGAGGCATATACAGCCGCAAAATCCTCCTTAAACCTTGCAAGAGGAACTCTCTGTTTCTGTGAATCATTTTCAATGTACACGGTTCTATCTTTAAGCACATGAATACTGATAGTGTTTATGGTCTCTATACTGGCTGCATTCAGTTTAGGGAGTTCAACCTTGACTCCCTGCGTTAAAAGCGGCGCAGTAATCATGAAAATTATAAGAAGCGCAAAGGTAACATCGATGAGATTGGTGAGATTCATCTCCGCAATAAGTGGTTTTCTATTTCTTCTCATAAATCAAAATGGTTAGTCTTAACTCACCCTTTCTGAGCCAGAAGATCGAAAAACTGAATTTTTATTCTGTTAAGCAGTATAGCAGAAAAATTATATGCTTCATCTTCATAAGACTTATTCTTCGATACAAAAGCGTTGTATGAAATTACAGCAGGTATTGCGACACCGATACCCCAGATGGTAGTAATAAGTGCCTCAGCAATACCGGGAGCCACCACACTTAGACTAGCCTGTCCCATTTTGCCAATTGCAGTAAACGATGTGGTGATTCCCCATACAGTACCAAGGAGACCAAGCAGAGGACAAACCGAACTCGTTATTGCAAGCAGAACAAGATTACGATCATATATGGCTACCTGTTCATTAACCGTCTTTTCAATCTGATCCTTTACAATAAGAAACTGACTCTCCATAAAGAACGAATTTATTCTCTCCTTTGGATGAGCAAGTACAGATTCCAGCAATCTGTTGAATTCCATAATTCCGGTTCGGCTGATATTTTCAAGTGATCCGGATTCTTCATGATTAGGATTGAGAACAAGTGCCTGAAGGTTCTTTGCGCTGTTAAATTTTGCTACAAACTCCCTGTTTTTTGCTGCAGCCCTTTTGTAATCTCTCAACTTGATGATTATTACTGCAAGAGTGATTACAGAAAAAACAGTTGTAGTTAAAATAATGAGAGTAGCAAATGGACCCGATTTAAGGATCATTGATAGTATTTGTTGTGATGTCATAGTGGCTAAAAGATACTATATTCATTATAAATGAAAGAACTTTTACTAGTGGCAATCGGAGGGGCGCTCGGTGCCTGCGGACGTTATGCCCTTACCGGTTTAATTGCCGGCAGAACTGCTGCAGCTAAATTCCCGCTTGGTACGTTCTCTGTGAACGTTATAGGCTGTCTCGCAGCCGGAATAATAATCGGATTAGCTGAAAAACAGCGCATTCTTACACCTGAAATGAAACTCTTCCTTACGACCGGTCTGCTTGGAGGCTTCACAACCTATTCGGCATTCGGTGTTGAAACCGCCTCTTTAATAAAACGAGGGGATATTCTCATGGCTGCTATATACGTTGTCGCGACTGTTATAACAGCATTAATAGCGCTCTGGCTTGCAAATGCAATTGTCAAATCCGCCGGATAGTCACATAAGCCTTTTTATCAACACAAACAGCAAAAGAGACTGCACCGCTTTTGTCAGTTAAAACAGGTTGCCCATTTATCTCATACTCAGTATCCGGCATTAATACAACCACAATCCCGGCATTATATGGTTTGCGGAAAAGATCATTCACAGTAAACTTCAGCGGAAAACCCTCATCGTCGTTTTCCCTGTCGGAAATAAAAGAGTCGAAACCGCTACTCACTCTTCCAGGCGTAAAATAGGCGCAATAAAAAGAGAGCACCGGTGCACTCAAAGCTCCGAAATGGGGAGTACCAGCCCCTTTTCCCGTACTGACAAGAAAATTCTCGAAGCAGTGGCCCTGAAGTCTCTCTGCTTTACTGTAGGTCTTGAGAGCCCTGTGTGCCATTTCAGAAGCCAGCTCAACCTCCCCCATATCCAGGAGAGCCTTCCAGAAAACCCATTGATGAGCCATCCAGACTCGACCATTCCAGTAACCTTCAGGATCGTAATAAGGGGCGCTTATATCAACCGATGATAAACCAAATTCGCATAATAGTCTACCTTCAGTTCTGATATTTTTCAGAAGAGCCGTTCTTATTTTTTCATATTCTTCAAGACCGGCTACAATCGGATACGCACCGGCTATTCCCATGTTCCAGCTTACA
>JAEUSG010000392.1 GCA_016788315.1 Fibrobacterota bacterium
GTTGACTAGAAGAATTACGTTGATGAAGTGATTTTATGATCAGGTACATTGACTAGGGGTCGGCTGGGCTAGGGGTTCGCCATGGCGAACCCCTAGCCCAGCAGTATCCCACAATGAAATAATGGAGGCAAAATTTGAACAAAATCCTTCTTGCTTTTTATTGGGTTGTTTCTATGTTCGTGATGGGATTCACAAATGATTCATTAATTTCTCGTCCCGTAGATACAGATACTCTTTGGATTAATGGCGGATGTGTAGTGGATGCTCCTATATCATTTCATTATTGTAATGCTTTGGTTTTGGGCGAACCTGACACGTTGTTGCTAAGAGGTTATTTTGAAGATTTACGAAAAGATACGGGCTACATTGGACTCAAGTTTTATATAAACGACAGCCAGTCAACGGTGGGGACTTCAATTCTGCTTGAACAGTCTGGCAAGATTGAAGGGATAAATGTTAAATTCGATTCTGTTTATAGAGTTTTTTCAAATGTTACAAGTTCAACAGAAAAATATTTCAAATTGAAGATTTCTTGTCGTAATGCTGATATTGAGGATAGTGTAGTCTTGTTTTTGGGTAACCATCCTACTGGCGCAACCGAAAATCTTGGTTCATCTTCGGAAATGGTTGATATGGTTGCTAAGCCCAATCCCTTTAATCCTATAACAATGATTACTTTCTCGGTTACAAAAAGAATGAAGATTAAACTGGCATTATATGATTTGGCAGGCAGGAGAGTAATGATGATCAAAGAAGGTTTTGCTGATGCCGGTCAGCATATTATGAAGCTGAATGCAGTCACTCTGCCAGGTGGTATGTACTGCCTTCGCCTTGAAGGTGAAGGGTTGATGATGACTAGAAGAATTACCTTGATGAAGTGATTTTATGCGAATTGGATATGTTTTTATAACTGAATTGATATTGTCTCTGGTAATTGGCGGTACCTTTTACGCGTTTGACATCCCGGCAGTTTCAGGTTTTAATCCAAGTGATGACGGTATGGTTGTCGCACAGTCATACCGAATTCTTAATGGTGAAATACCGCATAGGGATTTCATTGCAATGAGACCTGTTCTTTCTGCTTATATGCATCTGATTGATTTTTATCTCCCGCTGTCCCTTTTTGAAAATGGTAGAGTGGTAATGATGGCTGAGCTGTTTATTGCAGCTCTTCTATGGGGGGGTATGCTATATAGTTTGGGCAAGGATACACGATGCAAATTATATAACTGCATTTTTTTGTTTGCAGTCACTCTGATTACTTTTGTTTTAAACCTAAATACATTCATGCCGTATCCCTGGACAACAACTGATGGATTGTTTTTAGGAGCTTGTGGTGCCTCGTTATATATTTATGGCTTCAGGTCCTATGTTAATCTGCCCGATAAAAAAAGTTTTGCTTTGATTTGCTCCGGTGCTTTATTGATAGGGATGGCAGCACTTTGTAAGCAGAATTTTCTGCCGCTGTCGATTATTGCCATCATGGTGTTTGCGCTGCATGAGCGTAAAATTAATCTGAAAATGCTAATCCTGATTATAGTAACCATTATTCCTCTTTTTCTTTACTGTATATATTTCATCTGGAATGGTGCTGCATTGGATCTTGTAAGACAGTTAAGCGGTAGAAGATCGTTGGCTGGTCCTGGAGTAATGTCCTACATAGAGCACTTCTATCAAAGTAAGTTGTTTGTCTTTCATGTTTTAGTGTTGTTTGGATCGCTTGCTCTTTCAACAAACACATCATCTGAATTCATAAACAGCCGTAAAGGAATTCTGGTAAAACGTATTATTGTTGCTGTTTATCTTTTAACCGCACTATTCAGCATTGTTACACTATTTCAAGGAAGAGAGTATTATAATCCAGCATTTGAACTCTTCTATATCGTTTTGGTGTTGTTGACTTCCCTTTTTCTTTTTAAACAATTGAGCACAATAGAACTCGTTGTTGGTGTTTTTGCGTTAGGTCTGGCATGGTGCGGTTCAATTTCCGGAGGAATGAATTCTCCTTTGCTTGGAAGTGGTTTCCTCATGGCTGCAATTATGTGGTATTCGATAAAGGTTCTTAGTGAAAATGCAGTTGTCTGGAATGAAAGCATGAGATTGAAAAGCAATATAGGATTGTTAGTTGTATCTGTTTTGATTTTTGCTCTCAGCATAAAAGGTAAATTGGAATTTAATTACAGAGATAGACAAAGCAGTGAATTGACGCATTGTTTAGGTAATGTCGATTCTGTTGCTTTCGGAAACATAAAGACAAACGAAACAACTCATAAATATATGCGATCAATCAAAGCTGTTCTTGATAGTAACCCTAGGTTGGTTAATAGGTCTGTTTTTCTTCCGAATCATTGCGCTTTATATCCTGCATTTCGAACTGCCAATCCGTTTCCTCTTGAATGGAATGATAGATGGGAATTTTTGAATATCGAAAATGATTACTATGCACGTTGTCAAAAGGCGACGATGATGGAAGATACTTATCTGTTTGTTGATAAAATTAATGCTGAAGGTATGGCAGATTCGTTAGTCCCGATGAATTATGATAAATGGCTGCATGGCAATATAGTCGACTTTGTGCGTGGTGCAGAGGTGGTTGCTGAAACTGAGTTTTTTATTGTTTATAAAGTTGGACAGACTGGTACAGGGGTTCGCCATGGTAATGGTTCGCCATGGCGAACCATTACCATGGTAGAAAGATTAGTCATCCCTGCGGCCAAAAATCCCTGACCTCAGCAGATAATAGGCTAGTGTTAGCAATGAGCTGACTGCAGCGGCTACGTATGTGAGGAAGGCGGCATTGAGAACAGCGCCGGCGCCCTCTGTTTCTTCGGCAGTAACAACACCGGCATCTAGCATAAGCGCCTTGGCCCTACGGGTTGCGTCATATTCCACTGGCAGTGTTATAATAGAGAAGAGGACAGCAGCACTGAACAGGACGGCACCTAACAGTATGAAATTTTGCGACTGCAGGATAAAGCCGAGAGTTATTACAATATAGGAAAAGGTGCTTCCGATATTTGTCACAGGAACTAAAGAGGAACGCAGCGAAAGCCAGGTGTAGTTCTCTGCGTGCTGCAGTGCATGACCCGCTTCGTGACAGGCCACACCAATAGCGGATAAACTGCTTTTGCGGTAAACATCGGAGGAAAGACGAAGGGTTTTGGATGAAGGATCATAATGGTCGGATAAGGTACCACTTG
>JAEUSG010000438.1 GCA_016788315.1 Fibrobacterota bacterium
CGGTTGAGGCCCAAAACCGCTCATCATATTGATTGGTGTTGTTGTATAGATTGGCCATGAATTACCCCAGGCAACTTTAGGAGAATAGGTACCGTCGGGACGCACATTAACGCCCCATGCAGCTACTTTTGCTGATGGAAATCCAGATGGAAATGGGAAAACGGTTTTTATGTAGTTGCCATCAGAATCATACTTTCTTATAGTGTAAACCCCCATCTGATTAGAAGAACCATAAACATAAACAGATCCGTCAGACTTACCCTCAATGCCGGCGATGGTCCACACACTGTGGTTTCCGGCTGTCATTTCCCTAGTGAAAAAGGCGTATGGATCACCACCGGCAATTCTATCAATTTTAGCTGACATGCCAACTCTAACACGAACAGAAAGACTTGTTGTTACTTGAACGGTATTCCTGTAATCGTCACGGCCGTTCCAGAAAAGTTCCTGCCGTAAGGAATTGATAACCAAGGGTGGCGGTGCTTTGGGTCCTAATTTACCAGCTGCAAGATGACATAAAATGACATCAGAAACTGTATCAACTACTGCCACTTCGACATCAGAATATTCACTGAGCTCAAAAACAACCTTGAACGAGTCGCCGACTTTTTCAATCGAAGGTTGCCTAACAAATGATACCGCAGAAAACAGCGATACTGACACTGACAGCAGAATCATCAAGATATAAATTTTCATTGGATTCCCTTTTTTTAATTTTAAGCGATTCTCAATACAATTATATGTATACGCAAACATCATACCATCAGACAAACACTTTTTTTTGCGCTAAACAATGGCTAAACAGATGTAAACTAACGTTAACTTAACTTTGTATACAGTCCGAAAAGAATTATTGAGCAAACGTTTGCGTTATAATCTCTTTTTTATTATATTAATGCTAATTTTAAGGAGTAACAATTGACGCAATCGTTACCAAATAGCTCCACTTTAAAAACACTGGCTAAAAGCCTTGATGTATCTATCAGTACAGTATCAAGGGCTTTGGCAGGTAAAAAGGGCGTTTCAGAAAAACAACGGGCTTTGATAAACGATACTGCACGTCAGATGGGGATCAGCCCTAACGAACATGCCAGCTCCCTCCGCCTTGGCACACGAAAAGGGCTTGCAATTATTGTAAGCGCACTTGCACCGGAAGTGGCTCGCTTAAGGAATACTATTTTAATTTCAAAAGTCACTGAAACATTCGGCGCCGCAACTGTTATTGAACATCAGCCTCTTGACGACATTAACGACATAATCCGACTGGCTTTAAGTAAAAAGTGTGCAGCAATAATTCTGAGCGGTGTTACGGGTAATATTTCACCTGAGATAACAGCGGTCCTGAAGAGTCAGGCAGTTGCTCTTACCGTAATTGATGGAAACATCCCAGGATTTGATTGTATCCATTTTCACAGAAGCATGGGCACATATCAGTCGGTGCGACTTCTTGTACTTAGCGGCAAAAAAAACATTCATTTCCTGACCGGAGAAAAGTTCGAAAAGCCCGATGACAGACTTCAAGGTGTTATCGCTGCCTGTAACTCGCTAAACATGCCAAATACAGCTATAAATCTTGTACCTGTACAATTCGATACCGCCGAAGAGGCTTTTAAACAGACACACGCATTACTTGCAAGTTCTGCTGTCGATGCGATTATTTGCGTAAATGATGTAATGGCTCTAGGCGCCATGAAAGCAATCAGTGAACATAAAATCCAAGTCCCGCAGCAAATAGCAGTAATTGGATTTGACAATTTGCCCATTTCTCCATATTATCCGATTCCTCTTACTACAGTATCACAACCGATGGACGATGCTGTCGACAGCGCAATAGAGCTTACCAGAAAAAGAATTACAGATTTCCATGCAGAACCGGTATCAATCACTTTTCCATGCAATCTTATTGTACGTGAAAGCGCTCCGATTCTCGAACACTCAATCCGTGAATCAGTTTTTGAAAAACTGCCTTTATGAATAAACAGGAGACAATACAATGAATAATTCATCTGTTTGTATACCGGAAATTTTCACTGCTTCACCGGCACCATACACCCCTGAAAACAGTTTTGCACCGAGTTTCATACAATCAGACTTTCTTCTGCAGACCCGTTTTGCACGCCAGCTGTATCACGATTATGCAGAAGGCATGCCGATAATCGATTTCCATTCTCACCTGCCTGCTAAAGAGATTGCCAAGAACAAACAATACTCAAACATTACTCAGCTTTGGCTGAAAGGTGACCATTATAAATGGAGAGCAATGCGGACAAACGGTATCAACGAGGATCGGATAACCGGAAATGCAAGCGACAGAGACAAGTTTCAGGCCTGGGCTGAAACAGTTCCCTTCACTCTCCGGAATCCCCTCTATCACTGGACACACCTCGAACTTTCCTTTCCATTCGGAATAAGAAAAACTCTGTTAAATGCTTCATCCGCTGATATGATCTATAATGAATGCAATACTATGCTGCAGAAAGAAGAGTTTTCTGCAAGAGGTCTTCTTAAGCAGTACAAAGTCGAAATATTATGTACAACCGACGATCCAACCGATACTCTTGCTGAACATATTGCTATAAGGAATGACCCTGCCTGCGCTGTAAAAGTTTATCCAACATTCCGCCCTGATAAGGCTATGAATCTGGAAAACAACGCAGACTTTAATGCATGGATAGATCGGCTGGAGCAGTCAACAGACATGGAGATTAGAAACATTTCATCACTTACCGATGCGCTGAAAAAGAGGCACGACTTTTTCCATGATTTAGGCTGCCGTCTCTCAGATCACGGTCTTGAAACAGCTTTTGCAGAAGCATATAATCACTCAACAGTCGCCATATGCTTCGAACGTGCCAGAGCAGGAAAACCGGTATCCCACGATGAAGCAATGCAGTATAAATCCTATCTGCTTGAATTTTTCGGCAAACTGAATCACTCCAGAGGCTGGACGATGCAGCTCCATTTCGGAGCTATGAGAAACAATAATACTGCAATGTACAAAAAACTGGGTCCGGACACCGGGTACGATTCTATTGTTGACATTCCGCAAGCAAGAAACATTGCACGATACATGGACAACCTTCAGCAGCAGAACGCTCTTCCTAAAACAATCATTTACAATTTAAATCCATCTGACAATGAAGCGCTGGCTACTCTAATAGGCTGCTTTCAGGATGGTACTGTACCAGGCAAAATCCAACTGGGATCAGGCTGGTGGTTTCTGGATCAGAAAGAGGGCATGGAAAAGCAGATGAATGCGCTATCTAATATGGGGCTTTTAAGCCGATTCGTCGGCATGCTCACAGATTCACGCTGCTTCCTCTCCTTCTCAAGACATGAATATTTCAGAAGAATACTCTGCAACCTAATAGGACGGGACGTAGAGAGCGGTGAACTCCCCATGGATATGGCCCTTTTAGGCGGAATGGTTCGTGATATCTGTTATAATAATGCGAAAAACTATTTTGGTTTTCCGGCATAATCAAATTCATCACTTACTGTAACAATATCATCTTCTGCCTGACTGTTTTTGCAGCAGTCTGAAGAACCGCAAAGTAAACGCCTGAAGCAGTCATCCCTCCACTTCTGCTACTGCCATTCCAGACTGTCACAGTTCTGCATTTATTGACAGGGGCACTCATGACAACTTTACCATCCACACTGAAAACAGTCAATACGCCCTTAACCCCATCCGGCAGACTGCTGACAATAGATACAGCCGGGTTAAAAGGGTTAGGAAAGAGAGTGAGAGCTATACCGGAAGTTTTTTCAGAA
Source organism: Fibrobacterota bacterium (assembly GCA_016788315.1). Lineage (GTDB taxonomy): Bacteria > Fibrobacterota > OXYB2-FULL-49-7 > OXYB2-FULL-49-7 > JAEUSG01 > JAEUSG01. The sequence continues at coordinate 3,775 of JAEUSG010000438.1, forward strand.
ATTATTTCTGAATTATTCGAAGTGGTATCCCAACCGATCATAGGATCTTTAAGAAAGTTACTCTTATGCTTCAGATAGAAAAGATATGACTGATACAATGTAAGATCATCTTTGTCAAGAAAGCCATGATCCGCGCCCCCCGACAGAACGATATTATTTTTCCCATCCATCAGAAAAAGATCCATTTTACGTCTGAATGCAGTATCTGCGCTATGAAAATAGAGCCGTGCTAATGGGCTTGGCAGCCTGTAATTACTTGAGGTGGAACCAACAGTTGAGAGCGGATTGTCAATGATTCCCGTTGGCGCCCAACCGTGATACTGCACTCCACCTTTTGCTCCAATTACTAAATCGCGCCAAAACGCTGCTCTTTTATTTATTCTAGCTTTAAGTGAATCATGATTAAAGTAATCAAGATACCAGCCAAAAGACATGTCAACAAGCCCCTCGAAAAAGTTATGAGGTCCTGTTGTATCAAGTACACCCCAAATACCTGTTGAATCTTTTATTGCAGAAAGTATCCCCTTCTGCGTAGCAGAACCCTGTGTCCATGTGTGCAGCTGCTTTAAGAAGTAGTCCTGCGGAGTAATGCCGTTAATTGTGTCATCCCGCCCTTCAATCATAGATGCCATCCATAGACTTGCCCATCCCGATGCCTGCCCTCGGGCCATGATGCTCTGCGGTTTTCTTGAATCACGCCACACCCTGTATCCAGAATTCATATCAGTAATTTCATAAAGCCCATCTCTTATTTTATAGTCACCAGATACTAGATAGTAAATAAATAAATCCCTATTTGTAAAATGTTCCTGAAAAACTCCGGGTTGTGGTGCATACCAACTTCTTGTATAACCAACATTGTAGGGGCCGTTCGGTAAGGAGGCAGAATGTACAGAATCACGGCGCCCCTTACAGGTGTCAATAAGCCAAAAATGCATCGACACCTTAGGATCATAGCAAACAACGCTATCCACATGGGATCTTCGCATATCTGCTTCAAGCCAGGCATTTGACTTTAGCATCCTATATTTCTTTGGGTCCGGTCGACGTAAATACCTGGTTCCTAAATTTTCAAATATCTCTGTCCTCCCATGATCATTGCGCCAAAAAGCCTCTCCGAATGTTACCTTTGAGTCATAGTATTCTTCATTGTATTTCCATGCAGGATCTTTTAAAGGCCTGTTTACAATTGGCATTTGCCATGCGCTATGTGCAGGATCAACATCAGCGCTGTCTGAAGCAGACAAATCTCCAGGGACTGCCCTGGTTTCGGAGATCCACTCATTATCCATCTCCGGAATAAGAGGATGGTTAAATGAAGCCATTACATTATTTACAGAAGCAGAAGCTGCATTTCCTTTATGGAAATAGAAACATACTGTATGTGTTTTATGTTCTCCCATTCCGACATAGAAACGATCTGTTTCACCAGTACCGGCAAGCTGATATCTTGCATAATTGACAGAATCACTGCCCTGCTGATATCTTGACGGCCAGAGACGTGCCTCTAGAGTTCCATTTGAAGAGGAGAAGACTTCATTTGGACAGTTTGAGGCGAACTCTTCAATTCCTACAGCAGCGCCCCAAGTACCGTCTGAGATATCCATCCACCCCAAAGCTCTTGCACTTTTATCGCTGGTATCAACTGCGTGTAACGTAGCCCCATTTGCTTTTGTTTCATATCCGAATTGGTACGGCTGAAATACGTATGCTGAATCCGTTAAGACAGATGAGCCGGAAGTTTTATCAAACCAGGTTGCATTTTTGGATCCTTGCAGATTCAGTTTTAACTTTAAGGACATTCCGTTAAAGGCAAGAGCGCCGCGTGGGTGAATAAACGAATTCTTAACAGTATACTGCATACGTATATCCGATTTACCGGCATAGGCGTAGATTCTGCAAAGATAACCGTAAAACCTTTTTTCATTAGTTCCGTTAGAATGATACCCAGTTATTTTTATCACAGCGCGTAAAGGTCCAGACTCTTCAACTTTTACTTTAAATGCAGAGTCTTTTATTGATGAGTACTCGTTATTCCAGTGATCGTAAATAAATGCACCATTGGATGAACCTGGCGACACAATTTCATCATCAACAACACCATCAGCATCTTTTGCAATAATCACTTTACTAATCAGTTGATTACCATTGGCCTTGTTTACATAAAACTTCATTGTACCTGTCGAAACGACAATCTGCCCTGATTCTTCTGTGACATTCACCCTGTCTGCGTACGAAACAGCTGGAGCATCATTATAACGATTCATGTGAAGAGAATATCTTGTTGTTTTATTTGGTTGAGCATTGCCGGGGAAACAGAGCCATAGCCAACGCAAAGATCCATCCGGCCATTTCATCAGCGGTCGGCTCTGATATTCCACAGAAGTTCCATTCTGATCAGTCAGACCTATTTTCTTTACATCTTTTATGAGGCCTTTGGGCAGTGGAATACCGCCTGAAACGAATTCACGATTGCGCTCAAAGCCCCAATACTCTTTCAGATTTACATCTCTAATCAAAGTGTCTATCGCTGAAACGCTTAAAGCAATAGCCAGGCACAAAAGTGCAGTTCGTTTCATGGTAATTCCCTTCAGGAAAAATTATTTGACAAACAAAAGACTTTTCTGAAATTGCTCAGAACCGATCTTAACTCTAGCAAAATAGAGACCTGCCCCTACTTTACGTCCAGATTGATCCATGCCATCCCACACATACTTAACAATACCAGCATTGTGCATTTGTGGTTTGTATGTCTTAACTATCTGTCCCTTTGCATCAACTATCATTACAGCAACCATTTTCGATACGGGAAGACTTAAATCAAGATTGACAGCTGGATTAAATGGCAGAGGATAAGCCTTTACCGCAGCTGCAACAGGCAAACTACCCTTCTCTGCTGTGACAACACCATTCAAAGTAGCAGAGGTTTGATAGCGAAGCTTAACCCGCAATATACGTCTGCTTACAACATCAGATATATATATTGAGTTCTTTACCTTTTCAACATACCAGGGAGCCGTTAAAGGAATATCAGGACTTTGAACAGTGCCGAATTTTCCCTGCTGATCACGATTGCCATATTCACCGAAACGCAGGAGTTCATTTCTGTTATTGTCAATGATTACAACATTGAAACGGTATGACTCCGGATAAATAATTCTGCCATGTCCGTCAACACTGAATCTAGGAGTAAAACAGAAACAGCCAGGATCGCCCCGGTTTCTCCAAGGAGATGGACAGTGTGATATGCCAAGGTGCTGCCACTGTGCTCCCTCTATTTTATAATGAGAAGTGTATATGCCATTAACCTGATCCTCTGAAACCACATCTCCATTAAGATTTCCCATTGGTACAGCACTGATTTTGCCTGCTATATGCTCATGAATGCCCTTTGCTGTCTGCGGGAATTTTAATATACAGCCAATTCCAAACATGTAATAGTTTATATGTGCATATGGATACCGGATATATGACACCAACTCCGGATCCGGAACAAATTCTCCTGTCAACCCCTGCGGATATCCAACTCCACGTGGCTTTACATTACACGCGAAATATAGATTTCCATGTCTGTCAGCTGTGAATCCTGCAGCTGCATGAGGCATTTCGATTGGTAACGAATCGACCTTTGTGCATGTATTCATATCCCAGACATTATACCTGATTGTATCAGAACGGTTGAAACCTGAGTTAGGGATGATGAGATTACCATTAGGAAGCATAGCCAGCCCTTTTGAGCCTATACCGGAATAAAATTCTGAAGGCCCGACAATAAGCTGACTGCTGCCGTTTTTGAAATTTATTCTGTTTCCGAATCGATCATATCGTAAAGCCACAGTATCCTTATAGCCATCTTTTGAGTATGCGTATAGTGTTGTATCCTGAGCAAAAATCAATTCGTTCCCTTTTATTGCTGTGCTGGTTACAGCACCAGATTTTAAATCAACTCTTGACCACCCATTACAACCTGAATAAAGAAATGATTCGTCAGGAGAGACTGTCAGGTAACCTGGCCCATAAATTTTCGCTCCTGCCCATGCATCGGCCTGTTTCTTGGCAATAGTGATATTATGCGTTGCCAAGGTAGAACCTTCATCTATGAAACCATAGATGGTTGACTCCCAATAATCAAGTGGACCAATCCATATGATTGGTTTCGCAGCAAAATAATCCAGAGCCATAACAGGAATTACAGAGGTTGGTGCTAAACGGGTAAATTGTTTTGATGTAATTGAATCAGTTGTTGGTAATGAAGAGTATTTTGTAAGAACGACAGGATTAGCAGTATCAGTCATATACCCCAAAACAAAGAACTCACCATTTTTTCTATTTACCTGAATGAACTTTGGACGCCATGAAGACACATGCTTAATTTTAATCCCATTTGAATCATAAATACTTATTCTGTTATTACCATAGTCGGCAACATACACATTACCATTATTATCAACAGCTATCCCCTCAGGTTTATTGAATTCACCGTCACCTGCCCCAGGTTGATCCAGTTTTCCTAAGAAAATACTGGCCTGCGCAGTAGTATTTAATGGACTTTTATAGACAACATTACGAGAACGCTTATCTTCAGTCTGCATGTAAACGTCAAAACCAACACTTGTGGTATATACAGTTTTGTTGTCTGGCGTCACAGCAACATCAATACCGCCCTGCCGTTTTACGGTATCAATAGTCGGCCCGTAAATGGTATCCCGTGGACAAGAGCCATCTGTACCAAGAATTAGAAGCCGTCTTTTCGATGTTTGGATTCCATACCATTGAACAGATGCGATA
>JAEUSG010000441.1 GCA_016788315.1 Fibrobacterota bacterium
AGAACCGCAGCTGTAGGTCTTTTTGAATACTGGAAAGAACAAGATGTAATCCGGAATGCGGAGAATATTTGTAAAACAACACATTATGATCCAAGGTGTGTCGGTTCGTCTGTTATACTGTCACTTCTCATTTCTAGAATACTTGATGCAAAGCCATTTCCTGTTGAAGAGATGATTAAACTAGGTCGGGCATATGATTCAAGGATAGAGGAGTATATACTTCTAGCTAAAAACGGGAGAGTAGAAGATTTAAAACTAGATGACTCCGCTTCTATGGGGTATACACTAAAAACAATGGCTGCCGGTTTGTGGTGTTACTTTAACGCAATATCTTTTCAAGAGGGAGTTTACAAGATTGTCAACGAGGGCGGAGATGCAGATACAAACGGGGCCGTTGCAGGTAGTATCCTGGGAGCTATGTTCGGCTTTAGTTCTATTAATAGTACTTCAAAAGATTTAGTAGAATGTCTTGTTGGTAGAGAAAAATTGGAAAGATCATATCTGATATTTTTTGACATGTTGGAACAGTGTACGGGATTAGGCGTGTTAAAATAGTGAGGTAACATATTATTCTCTAGGGAGTGTTCTATGAATAAGTGTCAATTGTGTGCCCGTGAAGCACCGGATGAATATTTAGAGAAGCATCATCTTACTCCAAAATCTAAAGGGGGGACAGAAACTATTGTCTGCTGCATAGACTGTGGCAACCAGGTTCATAAGTTGTTTACAATTAAGGAATTAGAGCACACTTATAATACGCTAAACAGTTTATTGCTCAATGAAAAAGTAATTAAGTGGGTAAGTTGGGTGAGAAAAAAGAATGATTTTGGTGTTTGTATGAAAACTAAGAAATAATTTATTGATCTTACTGTCTGAGCAAGCAGCGTGCCATTAATTAATTGTTTATGGGAAATAGCTTAATTTCTTAAATTAAACCGCCTGAGACAACCTCTGTGTTATATCACTGCCCATGTCAGTGCGATTGTCATCGTATATCATCAGATACTTAATGTCAAGGTGCCGGGAAAATTTTTGAACAGCTCTAACGTTCCCGTTTGACTGATCCAGCGCTATAGTAATTGCAGAATGACGTAACGCATGTGGCCGTACCTGCAGGTTAATCTGTCGGCCAAGATTTCTTACTATGTAATAAACAGCAGCGCCGGTAAGTCGGCACCCTTTACCCGCGTGATCAAAATTTGTAAATAGTGGGCCTGGATTGCTACCCCGCACATTAAGCCACTCTTTTAAAGCTCCGATTGTTTTACTCGCCAAACTAAGTCTTTCTTTTTGAAAGCGCCCTTTACCCATGATGTTTATTGAAGCATCTGCAATATTTACATCCTCTACATCCAATTTTATAACCTCCGCCCGTCGTAGTCCTCTATCAAATAGTAAGTGGAGGATTGCTCTGTCTCTAATCGCAATCTTGTAAGGTTTATCTTCTGTTGCTTTAAACAAGCGCCTGATGTCTTCTAGTCCAACACCACGACTATCTCGTAGTGGCACAATCTTCTCATTGGGAATCTCAATTTCCCAGTTAATCACACCGGTTAGTTTGCACAGTTTTATCAATG